>JAEUWB010000053.1 GCA_016786595.1 bacterium
CTGAGCTACGCTCAGGCTCTCCTCCCGCACCAATCGCACCGCCTCGGCCTTAAACTCCTTACTGTATCTCTTTCTCATACGTTCTCCTTATCACAGGTTTATACCTGTCCGGAAAACTGGGGGAGGTTCAGTCTGACGAATCGTATGACTCAGTGATGAATATATTGTGGGTACTAGCTGGCAAAGCTACAAATAGCAATAATCCGAAAGACAGATGTAAGTGGGTTAAGAAAGAAATGCATAATCTATCTAAAGGTAAAAGGCGGATTCCTGAAAATCAGCAAAAATATGACGATCTTAAGCAATTATGGAAATTTTACTGTAGAAACGAGTACGGTAGTGGTAGAAGAAAGTAAGAAATAATAAGAGCGAAAATTAATATATTTATTTTATTAGTATTATGAAAAATAGAAATGCAAGTAAGAAATGTTATTGGTATTGGGCAGAGCTCGTAGTGGCTTATATTGTCACGAAAGATCTTAATAGAAAGAATTACGTGGGAAAATTTGAAAAAAGGCTTTTAGTAGCTTATGCCAATAATCCGCACGATGCATATAAGGTATTTATGAATGCATCTAAGCGTGCTAATTGCGGCACAAAAAAAACACCCCTTACCAGAGTCAATAATAAGTCAATTGTGTCTAGATCTCTCGGGTTAAGTAAATTTGGAGTAAGTCTTGAGAATATATCAAACTGCATTTCAGATAATTATTCCCCATGTGAAGTTTACTGGTCTGAGGGCCGAAGTAACATTAAAAAGCTGAAGTCAACAATACCGCGACAGGATAAATTGCTTAATGATGTGGTAAGGTTCGTCAAATCACACGGCCATGAATTACAATGACATATGCTGTTTTGATAGCTGGTACAGGGTTTTTGATAGCTGGTACAGGGTTACTTTCCCAAGCAAACGCACATAATCTCAAATGGTACTAAAAACTAAAATATTTCGGACAGCACGCAACAAATAGATAAATCTGGACGATACAGTAGTTGGAGGTGTAATTTCAGGTTCTAAAAAGAGCGCTAGAAAGTAACCCAGTACCAGAAGTTAAAGCGTTTATAAAAAGAAAAACTGCTTAGCTAGTCACATCCCACTTAATGGCAAGCCTAATCCCTGCTGTGATTTGTAGTTTTGAAATTGTACCAGCGGGCAATTCAATAATAATACTTGTATTTTTAATATAACGCGAAAAACGCCAGGGCCTAAGGTCGGACTTCAGCGCTAAAATATAGTAATCGGCGTTGCAAAATAAAACATCAATCGGATAACGCAAAAAACAAGTATGAATCGAACTCGCTCGATCTAAGACCAAACCTTCATGCGCCTCTAAACGAGGAGAACCTAAAAGACCAAAAAGCCGCGCAAAAAATGTATCAGCCCGATAAACGGTAAGCTCAGTACTGCCAAATATTTTCAACTTCCCAGATTGAAGATCTCTAATCATAACAGCATCTTATACAAAACTAATCATGCCAGGAAAATATAAATTCCTACTCAAGCGCACAGATTCGAACACCTGAGCCATAACCAGTTTAAGCAAGCAATTGCAGGATTAGAAAGGTTTTTTTTCGGAGCGCTCATAATATGTCAGCACCACTTCTTAAATCCACAAAGAAGACCCCTCAGACACTAAATAGTGAAGAGAAAGTAGTAATTATTCTCGAACACCAAGACTTTGCACGAAGAATCGCCTGGAAAATGCTCAACCACTGGCGCATCCGCCTCGAGAGCGATGAAGTGGAAAGCGTTGTTGGCTGCGCTCTGTGCGAAGCAGCAGAACGCTACGACACATCCTTTGATGCCAGCTTTAAGACATTTCTTTTTTACCACTTGCGAGGCCTGCTACTACGAGAAATTACGGCCTCAGTACGAGCACGTTGCAATATACCACTTGTGCTATTTCTCGGTGATGATCGCGAAGTAATTGTGGAAAGGGTGCTTGAGCCGTTAACCGAATACAATACACCAGAAAGCATGATCATCCATCGTGAGAAGGCAAACTTGTGCAAAGACGCACTAGCGACATTGGATGAAATGGAAAAAGAAGTACTTAAGCGACATTTCGTAGACGATCAGAATATTGTCGATATTGCCAACGAACTTGGATACTGCCGCTGCCATATTTCAAGAGTAAAAAATAAAGCAATCCGCAGCTTGAGTAAAACAGTAGGAGTAATTACTAAGCCACTCGGGCTTGGATCGGCTGCACTTGCAAAAAAGAATGAAGCGCGCAGCAAATACACTGGTGGACGCGGTCGGCGTAAACAAGAAGCCCAGACTAATACTCAACTTAAGCTCGTTGTCAGTAAGTAGATTAGCGAGTTTTCTCTGCCGACTCTCTATGTTATCAGTAGCTGATGCTTAGAGCTAAATATGACGAAACGCTTGCGATCCTTCAATTCTTTGGCGACACATACAATGCCAAAGACGATATTAAGCTACTTGGCAAAGCGCGCTGGCGTGGAGATATAAAATGCTGGGAAGTGTCAGTACCAGCGAATACAGAGCTCTCAAGCCTACTCGCTAAATTCCCACACGAAGTTAAAATTGAGCAGTCGAGCACAGTTCAAGCAGAAAACTCTAGCGTGCCTGCACTTAGCGTATTTGAACTTAACCTTAAACTTCAAGCTGCAATCCATCAAGCATTTCCCGGAACTATTCTGCTCAAAGCAATCGTTAGTTCCGTTAAGCGACAAACAAATCGAGCCTTTATCGAAATCCGGGATGAGCTAGACGCAACATGTGAAATGAGTTGCATGGCAACTACCGACATGCAGAAGTTCTTTGATGCATACGAGAAAATAGGCTTCCCTCTAGATCTAGATTTAAATGTCTTATTTTCTGTGCAAGTCTCTATCGCAGGTAGCGGCGGCAGAGTCTTGTTAAAGATTATCGAGGTATTTCCGGAGTATACACTGGGTAAGGCACAGCAGGCGAGGGAGCTAACAAACGAGCGGCTGAAAAAGGAAGGTCTTTTTGAGTTGAATCGCAATAAAAGACTGCCTGTGTTGCCGATTAGATTGGCCGTCCTCACTAGCAAATCTGGCACAGTAATTAATGATTTTTTATCCTCCTTAGAGGTCGCTAGATTTGGCTTCGAGGTAATTTGGAGACATATTCCTGTACAAGGACACTCGGCAGAACGGGCAATTGTTGAGGCTCTGCGCTCATTTGCGTGTAACACTGAGGAGCACCAGGTCGATGCAATCATTCTCATCCGCGGCGGCGGAAGTGCAGGGGACTTATCGATTTTTAATTCTTACGAGATAGCTAAGGCAATTTGCCTAGCAGACATTCCAGTGCTTACAGCGATTGGCCACCAAGCTGATCAATCATCAGCTCAAGACGTTAGCTATCAAGCATTTGGAGTGCCTAAAGACATCGGACGCTTTCTTGCTGATATAATTCTTAACTTACGCAAAGAGTTAGAGCAGCGCGTGCTACAAGTTAGAAATTTATCAACTGAGATTATTAACTACTGGCAACAACGCCTCCAGTCGTTAAGTGCATTAGCACTAGCTCGAAGCGCTTCGATTCCAGATAGGGCGCAATTACAGCTGCAGCAACTCTCTAGTAAAGCCGGAATGCTTGCCCAGCAGCTAGTTCTTGAAAAAATCCAATGGACTGAGCAGCGTAGCCAATTGCTTGATTTATCTTCGCCGCAACGACAGCTCGAACGCGGCTTTATTCTCTGTCGACAAAATGGTCGGCTAGTTAAGTCGCTAAGTGCTGCTGACTACGAGAACCCGCTTGAATTGCAGTTCAAAGACAAGGTCGCAAAAGCAAAACTTTTATAAGATAAAGCACAGAGGAAACTTGAGATGGCAAAGCAAGATACGACGGAAAATAAAACGGGGAGTTTTACCAGTCACTATACTAAGATCGAAACCTTAGTGAAGGAATTAGAAACGAATAAAATTAGCGTAGATGAGCTGATTCCGCGCTTAGAATCTGCCTTAGATTCCTTACAAGTTTGCAAGTCAATGTTGTCTAAAACTCAGCTGCGTTTAAGTGAGATCAAACAGGAATTGGAACAGTTAGCGACTGATGAGTTGCCGAGCGCTGAAGATGCCTAGCGAGTGTCTCGCCGTAGGCGAGGCCTTTTATTGTTACACCAAAAGGTGAAACGCTCTAATGCATGTAGTTGGATTTTTTCGGCTGTTTGTTTTGGTCTGCTGCAGCTGTAGCCATTAAAAGAGTTTTTTGAATTGCTTCTAGACTGTCAGCTTTATTTGTAAAGAAAATATCTGTCTCACGCATGCCAGTTTTACCGGATGTCTGCACGAAGACCGGCGGATGTGTTCCGACTAGACCTTCCAAGAAGGCCTCGCGTTCGGCAGAATACTCATCGTCTAAATTAACTAAAATCGCATCAATCGCTTGGGTTTCTAGAATTGTAAATGCCTCGTCACTGTCCTCAGCGTAAATGAACTCCAAGGGTGGAAGCCCAGTCAGTACACGCGCAATGCATTCCCAGACTTGAAATGAAGCCTGTGACTCATCAATTAGTAAAAACCGTCTTGGTGACTCTTCGTGCATAAATCCGATTAAAACCTGTTATTGGCCTTTAAATGACCTATATCTATAGGGTCGGATGAATCTGATTATTTCTAAAGCATTCCGAAATCGCTCTACGCCTGATAAGAAACATTATCGGGCATAAACCCGCATACGAAGGTGAATTTAGACCACTTAGCAGCTAGTGCGTAAAATAAGCATGTCAAAGGAAATAGCTGAGGATTGTCTGAAAATGTGGGGATTGCAGAGAATAGCCGAACCGTAAAGAGGGAAAAAAAGAAAAACTAAAAACGAGTTGCATTGCGGTAAGCTCAATAAGATCACCTTCTAGATGCGCTCTTACGGAGCTTACCGCTGACTGCCAAAACCAAGCAAAACTGAACAAAAACCTATAAAACATTTGCTACTTCTGCAATCCTATACAAACTAATACTTCGTATCTATAGGACTTAAAAGTAATATCTGCAGAATGAACTTTCTTTCTTAGAATTTTTTACCACAGAAAATCTACTACCATACTTAGGATGCAAAACTTCTAACTAGGATTCGTGGAGTAGAAATCTTCGTTTTTTCCAGGTGGCTGCGTCTTCCAGCGTCGGTGTATCCAAAACCACTCCTCAGGATAGTTTTTAACTAATACTTCAATACGGGAATGTAATTCTTGAGTAAGGTCATGAACCTTCTCGGTAACACTCTTGCCCTGCAACTTAGCTTGCATCAACTCAGCATGAATGTAGAACCGATCATCACCGAGTGATCGTATCGCAGCAAAAATGATTGGAGCAGAAGTTCTTTCCGCAGCAAGCGCAACAGACTTTGTAGCCGATGCTGTGTGGCCAAAGAAGTTAATGAATACTGCGTGATTAATTTTAACATTTTGGTCGATTAGCATAGCTACATCGCAACCACTCTGTAGATTTGACACAATCTTCTGATATGCACCTTTACGCTCGAAAACAGTGTTCTTTGTTAGATTGCGGCGCCGATTGATCCAGCGATCTGTATACTTTAAGTCGAGTCCACGTGCCAGGATCGATGTCGGGCGAGAGAGTAAGGCATGTACATGCACGAGTAATTCAAAACATCCATAATGCACAGTTGCAATAATAATCCCCTTACCTTCTGCCTGTTTTAGCGCAGTATCAAAAACTTTGTGAGCCTCTGCATATTCAAAATGCTGCTTGGCCCACTCCAGGGAATAATTCTCTAGCGTCAAAAAATAGTAAAAATTTAAGCCTAAGCCAGCAATCGACTGACGAAAGATTTTAACTCGCGCAGTTTGAGTAAGTTCAGGAAATACATGTTCCAAATTTCGTAAGGCAACGGCCTTAAACTTGGGCACAGCTGAAATCCCAAGCGCAGTCAATGTCATGCAGATTTGCTTGCCAAGCTTTGCAGGTAAAATTCTGACTGCTAGGTAACAGCAATTGAGAAATGTTAATGTAAGTAAATCGATTAAGGTCTTCACTTACCCTCTCCTACCCTACTAGCATTTACTCATTTTCAGTGGTTGATTTCAGCGAATCAGAAATATGTTCGAGGTCGTTTGCTGAGCTCGATCTCAGTACTCCTGAGGAAATGCCGATGATCACTAGAATCAAGCAGATGATAGTTGCTGGCACAGAAATAGCAAAAAGTATACTGCAGATAGTAAAGAGTGAACTCGCACCGAGTAGCAGTTTAGTTGCACGTGACCATAAATAAAAACTAGTAAAGCTAGCAAACACGTACAGTACAGTTAGAAATAGCGGGACAATTGATTTGTTTGTGCCACCAACGCTGATCGTCTGAACTTGATTGGGGGTCATGAGTGTCTGAGCAGGATGCTCGTATAGAAATGCCAGATACAGGCATTCAATTAACATTATGGCCATGATTGGTATGCTTGAATAAAGAAGAGCCGCCACAAGATCCACATAGCGCGCCTGATAGCGCTGATACTTAGCCGCCCCATACTGACCGAATGCTAATACCAAAACGCTAGCTAGTAGAGCAAAAACTGAGCAAAAAATTGAAAGCTGTGAAATGCGATCGGCATTACTGCCACTACAAATTACAGAAATCAAGAGTTGAATTAGCGTCCAGGCCTTTGCCCCAAGCATGATTCTTAAGGCTGGCAAGAGGATTGCCGCTATCACTAAGGAAAAAAAGAAGCGTGGCAAGGCTGTTGAAAACAAGATACGAAAGCTTCGATCTGGCCTGTACGGTATTGTTGCAATAGCAGACAGAGAGCTAAAAAACGACGGCTTTGCTCGCGGCATATTATCCTACTCTTTTTGATCCTTATGCTCAGGTAAGATGTCAATTTCTGCAGCACGTCGCACTCGCTCATAGCGTTTGGTCGGTGCCTTGCCGGTGGTAATTAATGAATAAACTGAACCAAAAAGATCGAGTATAAATCCAATGGTAAGGCCGCCTAGAAAAGCTACAACTAATAACTTTGCCAACCCGCGACCGCCTTGCCCTGGAACATTACTTAGAAAAAGCGGTAGCGTCTGAATGTCTTTGGTGAAAAGTAGCAGAGTCGGCATACCATCGGCATTCTGCATGGCTGCACTGCTTTGCGAATTGTAAAAATTAACCCGTCCTTGACTTTGGGCCTCAACGCGTAGAGCCCAGTTGTTCCAATGTCTGATTTGTCTGCAGTAAGCTGTTGACTCGCCTTGTTGCCGGGCAAACCATCTTGTCGCACCCGGATTATCAACACAACGGTCAACGCAAAACTTTAAAAATAATGAAATCAGTAAAATGCCTAGAAATGATCCAAGTATCTTTCCTGCTGGTAGCATTTGTTTGGTTACTTTTTACTAAACTAATTTAGTACTTGAGCTGAGTTAGTAATGCCATAAAGTGTCCAGTAATACGCAGTCTGCCCTTGCCAAAGCGACTGCCCAGAGAGCATCAATTCCCATCCAGCAGCAGGAGTCGACTGTGCGCCCTTTGAAATCAGAGCCAATTCTTCTCCTGAGCATGTGGTTACGATTTCAAGGCGATCCTTCCTTTCGTCCCATTTGCTAGGCTTAATGCCGGGCTGGTGTGCCCCGAGTAATACATCCTTAATTACGACACGTCGCGAAATATTAGGCACAACCAATCCTATGAGGCAGAATCTTCAACTTTGAGGCGATCTTTTAATTCCTTACCGACCTTAAATGCAGGTAGTCGCTTAGGATTGACCCATATTTTCTCACCAGTCTTTGGGTTACGTCCCCAATAACTGCCATAGTCCTTAACGACAAAACTTCCGAATCCACGGATTTCAATGCGCTTACCAGTCTGCAGCGCTGTTTTCATCTGAGTCAGAATTAAATTTACAATGTCTTCAGCCTGTTGATGACCGAGGCCATTGCGCTCTGCAAGAACTTCAACTAATTCGGACTTGTTCATAAGTGTCTCCCAAGAACTAATAAATACTAAATTCTTTAAAATGCCCCCGATAGGATTTGAACCTATGACCCCAGGTTTAGGAAACCTGTGCTCTATCCAGCTGAGCTACGAGGGCATGCATCTACCTGCACTCTATACCTCAAACTGATAATGGTTCAATCCCTTCAAACCCCTAACATTTAAGGCAAATTCTACTCCGATTGTTACTTTGCCGTCAATGTCTATTACTGACATAACTGCGGCCAGTCTGCCGTAAGAATGGTAGCGGGTCGACCGCTACATAGCGTTGGCTTGGGGCCTGAATGCGCACCTCAAAGTGCAGGTGTGGTCCAGAAGCACGACCAGTTTGGCCGATTTCTGCGATTTTGTCGCCACGTCTAACAAACGTTCCGACATCAACATAATTTCTTCTATTGTGGGCATAAACTGTCGTTAAACCATCATTTGCGCGGATGATAATTAAGTTCCCATAGCCAGACATGCCGTTATCTGAATAGAGTACAATTCCATCATGCGCGGCAAATATGGGAGTGCCGCTGGGCGCGACAATGTCTATACCATCATGGAATCGCTTTGAGCGATAACCGAAAGTCGACCCAATCTTTCCTGTGCGCACAGGCCAATACAAGGCGTTAGAATTATTTAATTGCGCTTTCTTAAGCGCCTGTTCATTGTTGGTAATTTTGTCACCGCGCACGAGTTGATCTTTAAATAGCGTCACATTCTCAGTTCTGAATCCAAGAAAAAGTCGCTTACCAGGTGGCACTACTTGAGTTGAATTTAAGCCATTAAGTTTGGCGATTCTTTGTGGTGTTAGATTGAAGCGTTTGGAGATCGAATAAATTGTATCGCCAATTTGAGCTCGATAAAAAATGGGCTTCGTCGAACGAGCTAGATCTCTAGCAGGTTCTCTGGATAAAATGCTGCATCCAGAAATGAAAATAATCGAAGCAAATAGAAAAAAGACTGTCTTAGACATATGCGCTTAAGAGGCTCTTACGAATAGGCATTCGCCTTCGTTGTAACATTTAAGCCGATCGTGGTCGCGTTCGTAAATTACTAGGTTTTGCTGCAGTTTACTGCTCTGAGCTGTTTTTAGAGTTAGCGGCGCAACTAAGCGGCCATTGTTTGCAAGTTGATCAAAAAGTTCGCTTGGAACTTCATTGAATGCTGCTGAAAGTATAATCAAGTCGAAAGGCGCGTATTCAGGCCAACCTTTCTTACCATCGCTACAGCGGATTAGTGCCTCGTGAAATCCAAGATAGTCCAAACGCTTCCTGGCATCCTGTGCAAGATTGCCAATACGCTCAATCCCATAAGCGTGAGCCTTACATCCAGCAATCAGTGCCAGAGTATAACCACAGCCAGCACCAACTTCCAGGACACGCATGCCTTCACGAATCTTACCGAGTAGCAACATTTTAATAACTGTTGATGGCTTAGAGATGGTCTGAGAAAAGCCAATCGGTAAAGCAACATCTTTGTCAGCTAATTGCCAATACTGTCTTGATACAAATAGACTACGGTCGATAGAACCATAAGCACGGGCAACTAAAAGACGAGTGTAGTCGTCTGGTGACCTACTAGAAGAATCAGTGAGTTGTTTGTGCGCTGATTTCATGATCTGAAAGGGAACTATAGAATCTAACACTAGTTTAATGCAAGATATAATTTTTACGTTTGGATTTACACTAGCAAGAATCGGGGCGACTGGATTTGAACCAGCGACCACTCGCCCCCCAGACGAGTGCGCTACCAGGCTGCGCCACGCCCCGATACACAAGAAAGAAGCGCTACTGTTACATGATTGTACCTACGAAAATCAACCCTTACACGAGAGATTAATTTATTATCATTGCCAAAAGATATTCTTTCATGATGATTAATACATGGTAACAGCTAATTACTATGAAATTCTTGATCTAGAAACCACTGCAAGTGAGGCAGAAATAAAGCAAGCCTTTCGTCGGCTGGCCAGGAAATACCACCCTGATTCTGCTGAAGGCGCGGAAAGCGTAGCCATATTCCAGCAAGTAACTGAGGCCTACGACGTTTTATCCGATCCTGAGTCGCGCGCACGCTACGACAGAACTATTGGAGTTGGCGATGCTCCAAAGGTAAAAACATTTGAGCAGTCTGCAGCTGCAAATCCTAATATTCAATCACTCCTTAAAAATCAGCGTGTAAATAATGAAGCTCCGAAATGGACACAATTCAAACCTGAGGATCCAAAAGATCATCCACAAGAAACAGAAGCTAGGCAGAAGCATTCAGCGCCGAAGAGTAAATCTAGCGGCATTTTCGATACGCTGAAGTCGAAGCTAAGCAATAAAGGAAAATCTCCACTTACAGCAGAAGGCGTCACTAAGCCAGCTACACATAAATCTACAGACGTGGAACATCTACTTCGCGGTCAGCGTGAATATATCTTTACAATCGACGCCTTGGAGTCAGTAATTGGCACGACCAGAGACGTCGTCTATGTTGAGGACGATCAGGAAAAGACGATACGTGTTAAAATTCCTGCAGGCATTCGCGAAGGGCAAAGATTAAACGTTGCGCCAACAAGCGAATTTACTGTCCGGGTCAAGATTGAAATCGTTGCTCACGATTTCCTCGAACGTGATGGCGAGGATTTAACATTGCATGTTCCGATCACGATTTCTGAAGCGCTCTTACAGAAAGAAATTATCGTCCAAACGTTAGATGGCGAAAAATTAGTCAAGTTACCGCGTCTTGGATTGGATCGGGCTGCAAGCACCCTCACGCTTCGTGGTGCAGGGTTATTACATAAGGGACTTAATCGAAGAGGTGACTTACACTTAAGACCATTTGTGGTCTGCCCTAGCGATCGTCCAGACTGGCTCGCCAATATTGCGGGTCAACTTGATACGATTGCAAATGGACAAGACCTGCGAAGCGCCCTCCCACAGCTTAAAAAATTGTAGACACGATAGCCCTGTTTGGGTTGGACTTTCAGGATCGGTCTTTGGCTAGTCTCTAAAGCACTGTTTACCCACAGGCGGCTCGGTCTGATTGATCACTAGGCGCTGTTCGTCCGTATAGATTTGGCTAACAGTGAACATTCCACTAGTAGTATCAGTTGCCGCATCAATCTCAAGTGAATGAATTAAAGCGTGTCCACGATAATTCCAAAAACCCGCTACTTCTTCGACTAAATAAACTCTTGTCGGTGCAAGATGATAGAGTCTTCTACCGCTAATTTGGAAACTATATTGACGGTCAAGCTTGAGGTCTTGCGGAAAACCTTGATCGCGCTTTAGTTTCAAGGTGTCGTTTAGTTCAATTAACGACCCCATAAACTTAGGCAGCTTGCGCCTTGTTTGGCTTATAATCGCCTTTGCTTACAGCGTCTTTACCAGTTTTTGCAGCCGCATTTGGACGCTCCTTCTGCAATAACAAGACTATCGGACTGGCAATGAAAATTGAGGAATAAGTCCCGAGGATAATTCCCACCGCAAGCGTAAATCCTAAATCGATTAATGGTCCACTTCCGAGCAAATAAAAACATGCGCAGACAAAGAGAGTGGTTGTACTAGTTAAAATAGTACGGCTGAATGTTTCATTAATACTGCGGTTAAAAAGTTCAATTAAGCTTTCTTTCGCACCCTTGACAGGCTTAAAAAGGTTCTCACGGATTCGGTCATATACTACGATTGTGTCATTCACTGAGTAACCTACAATCGTAAGTAAAGCGGCCAAAACAGCGCCGTTGATTTCCTTTCCGACCATGACAATAATACCAGTTGTTAATAATGCGTCGTGCAGAGTTGCAACTACTGCACCAAGTCCAAATGTCCACTCAAAACGGATCATCACATAGACAAAAATACAAGCTAGTGCGATTAAAAATGCAATTAATCCGCTACGTCTGACTTCTTCTCCAATTGCAGGTCCGACAATGTCTTCTTTGAGGACTTCAACCTGAGGCAATTTAAGGAGCTCGTCTCTAACGGCTTGGATGTGAGACTTATCATCTCCACTACCCATGCGAATCGAATATTCACCGCGATTATCCTCGAAAGCCTGAACTACGGCATCGCTCACACCAGCAGCGCTGACTGCCTTACGGACCACATCAATACCTGGGTCCTGAGGAGTTTTAATGGCAATTTCTACACCGCCACGGAAATCCACACCAAACTTTGCATCCCCGCGCTCGACCCAGCTCAGATAGCAAACAATCGCTAAGATTACGGACAAAGCCATATTCAGGTGACGCCACCCCATGACATTGATACGTGAATTTGGATTAAACAATTCCATTAGAAATACCCCTAGATACTAACTTCACCGTTGCGATCGGTCATATTAAAGAAATAGAAACCCGCCTTACATACAAACACGGCTGTAAAAAGTGTCGCCAAGATACCAATCGAAAGAGTCACGGCGAAACCGCGGATTGGTCCAGATCCAAAGGCATAGAGCACAATTCCAGCAATGAGAGTTGTTAGATTTGAGTCAATAATTGTGGCATATGCGCGACTAAAGCCGGCTTCAACAGCTGCTTTTGAGCTTGCGCCCCTTCTGCGTTCTTCACGGACACGCTCATAAATAATAATACTGGCATCTACGGCCATTCCCATTGTTAGGGCTAGTCCGGCAATACCTGGCAAGGTTAAGGTAGCACCGAAGAGTGCTAGTAACGCGAGTAGAAACAAGATATTTAGAAAAATGCAACCAACCGCGAGCAGTCCAGCCTTACGATAGTAAAGCGGCACTAGAATAAGCACACCAAGACTTCCGATTAACGCTGAGTAGATTCCCTTGGTAATCGAATCTGCTCCTAGTGTTGCCCCTACAACACGCTCCTCAAGAAACTCTAAAGGCGCAGGTAATGCACCAGCTCGAAGTACAATTGCCAGCAAATGGGCTTCGTCAGTTGTAAAATTTCCAGTGATTTGTGCACGCCCACCACGAATCGGTTCATTGATGTTTGGGTCCGATTGCACGATTCCGTCAAGCACAATTGCCAGCCTGCGATCGACGTTTTCTGAAGTAATGCGCTCAAATGTTCGCGCACCGGCAGCAGTAAACTCGAGTCCAACTTGCGCTCCATCAACGGAGTTGTTATCAAACTCAACGAAAGCTTTACTGATTCCATCTCCTGTCATCAAGATTTCATCTTCAAGCGTAAGTTCCCCGCCATCTTTGGTTTTAAATTCTACTGTTTGGCTACGTGGGCGATCTTGTGTAGCGACGAGTCTGAACTCGAGCTTAGCAACAGACCCAATCGATTTACGGACACGATTGATATCCTTCTCCTCAGGAAGTTGCACTAAAATACGTTCGTCCTGGCTCTTTTGTATTGTAGGTTCAGTCAACCCGAATTGATTGACGCGGTTATTCAAAACTTGAATTGCCTGGTCAACGGCATTCTTCTTAATCTCTGCAGCATCTTTTTCGCTTAGTTGATACTCGATTTTAAGACCTTCACCTGCTGGAATTTCTGCCCCTTTCTGCAGTTGGCGAAAGTTGCTGCGCATGTATGTATCAAGCTCAGTTAGCGATTTATTTTGGGCAAGTGTAATTTCCACTTTGCGATCATCAAGTGCGCGAGCAGAAAGCACCGGCACTTTTTCCTTACGTAACTCTGCGCGGATAGTCTGAGCATCGGCATTGAGCCTGCTCTTTACAGCCTCATCAGTTTTAACTTGCATTAAAAACGACACTCCGCCCTTTAAATCTAGGCCCTGCTTGAGAGCTAATTTTTTACCGGGCCAGTTTTCTGGTAGTGAATCCTTAAAAAATGTTGGGATTAGAATGTACACTGAAACTAGCGTGCATCCTAAGATAAATAGTAGCTTGTACTTTAGATTACTCATGCATTATTCCTCAAACTATGCTTTCTTTGCAGCTGAGTTCGTTGACTCACTTGCTGCTATGATGATATGCGCGGGCGCGATTTTCAATTTAGTGCCGGGGACTGATTCAATTGTAATTGCATCTGCATCAATCGACATGACCTTTCCAATAATTCCGCCAGTTGTCTGTACAATTTCATTTTTCTTAAGGTTTTCGATAAACTTTTTCTGCTTTTGTTCCTTATCAAACATCGGCTTGATCACCATAAAGTAGTAAACAAAAAAGCCAAACATGATAAAGGAAATCGTATTCAGCCAAAACTCAGTAGAGTTTGGTACAGGCTGCTGTGTCGTAGCTGGCACTGACTGCGCAGGATTAGCCAGCACTAAATCAGCTAGACACACATTTAAGATTGCTAGGCTAAGTAGTCCGACGAAGTGACTTGCTGCCATACGTGGTAGTGCTGATTTAGTAAATTTCATTCTGAACATCTCTTTGTGGCTAACGAAACTTTCGTCAACTGGTATGTATTTATTATGGCACTCAGTCTATTCCAAATTTTGATTTTCGTTGCCTGCGTTAAAATTACCGACAAAGCTCTTTAGAAAATTATCGTAATCTTGTCTATGAATTGCTTCTTGGGCCCTTTTCATGAGGTTTTGAAAGAAGCTGATATTATGCAAGGTTGTTAGGGTAATTCCTAATATTTCTTGTGCATGAATTAAGTGGGAAATGTAGCCGGCACTGAAATTTCTACAGCAATAACAATCACAAGTCTCTTCGATTGGATCCCGGGCTGCTCGGAATCGAGAGTTGCGTAGATTAATGGTTCCACTGCTCGTATAAGCGCGTCCAAAGCGGGCACTGCGCGTTGGAATCACACAGTCAAATAAATCAACACCATGCTGAATCGCAAGTAGCATTTCCGCAGGACTACCAAGCCCCATCACGTAACGTAATTTCTCGGTTGGTAACCTTGGTGCTGTGACAGCAACAATACGATTTAAATCTTCAACATCCTCCCCCACACTCACTCCACCAATCGCATAAGCATCAAAGTCTAAAAGTGCCATGCGCTCTGCAGCTTCAATCCGTAGATCATCAAATAGACCGCCCTGGATAATACCAAGTATGAAATTTTGCTTGCGTTTGTAGTGAAGTTTACTACGTCTTGCCCAATCAAGTGTTAGCTCAAGCGACTTACGTACGGCGTCCTTCGGCAAGGTATGCGCAGGACACTCATCCAGGATCATCAAGAGATCAACTCCTAAATCAGCTTGGATCTCGAGCACCTTCTCGGGGCTGAAGAAAACCTTAGTTCCATCATGGTGCGACTGAAATTCAACACCTTGAGCTGTGATTTTACGAAGTTTTGCCAGTGAAAAAACCTGAAATCCCCCGCTATCAGTTAAGATTGGGCCGTGCCAACCCATAAAATCGTGCAATCCACCAAGTGATTGGATGAGCTTTTCACCAGGACGCAGGTGCAAGTGATAAGTGTTAGAGAGAATGATTTCGGCACCAGCTTCTTTAAGCATTGCTGGCGTTAGCGCTTTGACAGTTGCCTGTGTGCCAACAGGCATAAAAGCCGGTGTCTTGAAATCTCCGTGTGCAGTCCGAAAGAGGCCACTACGCGCGAGCTTGTCACTAGCTTGAATCGTAAACGGCTTGACGTGATCGGCGCTAGATTTCATGACAATAACATCGAGTCTCCATAGCTATAAAACATGTAATCCCCTGTCAGTGCATGTGTGTAGATTTGCTGAATTCGATCTGCACCATAAAATGCATTAACCAGAGAGAGATGCGTCGAACGCGGCAAATGAAAATTTGTCAACAAAGCATCGATAACTTGGAATCTAAAGCCTGGAGTAATGTAAAGCGTTGTCTTGAGCAAGCGATTAAAACTAGTCTCTCTGGTAGCGCTGTCGAGTAAAGCAAATGATTCAAGTGCTCTCGTTACCGAGGTGCCAACAGCAATAATGCGCTGCTGCTTTGATTTTTTAGCTTGAATTTGTTGCCACACTTGCTCAGTGATCATGTAGTGCTCAGTAGCAGTCGGATTTGCTTCATTCTCAACTTCCAAATCCTGCATACTGTAAGCACTTAAATGCAGCACGATATTCAAGATCTCAACTCCGCGACTTTTTAGTGTAGCCAGTAAATTATCTGTAAAATGAAGTCCTGCTGTAGGTGCAGCTACAGACCCAGGAGTTGCGGCATAAACTGTCTGATAATATTTCTGGTCTTCTGCGACTGCACGGCCGTCTCTAATATAAGGTGGAATTGGCATCACAGAATGTGCTCTAAGAATCTCAGTAATTCGTTTACTCTCAGTATCTGAAATCTCGCTGCTTGAAACTTCAACCAAAAACTCCTTGACTGATTCCCCGCGTCCACAAATTTTCGCAACAAGTGGGCCTAGGGAAAAGCTGTCAGCGGTCGTATAACGCCCACCACCGCGCACATACGCACGCCAGCGATTAGCCCCAACTGCAGCAAGAAAAAAGAATTCAACTTCTCGACCTGAGCCAGTATGACTAAAATATGCCCGACAAGGTTCGACTCGACTCGTGTTTACGATAAGTAAGTCGCCACTAGTTAAATATTCGATAATTCGGCTAAAACTCGAGTCGGTAATACTTGACCCAGTTCGTTGCCTTGTAGCGACAAGCAGCTTCGACTCACCACGGCGCTTATTGCGAGGCCAGAGAGCAATACGATCTTTTGAGATTTCATAATCTCTAAATTCCGCTCCTGCAGTCACAGTCTAGCTTCTCTTCATGAAAGCATTAATAAAGTCAATTGGAATCGGGAAAATAGTCGTTGAGTTATTCTCAGTCGCAATTTCTCGTAGGGTCTGCAAATAGCGTAATTGCAACGCTTGTGGCTCGGTGGCGATGATTTTTGCAGCCATAGAAAGCTTCTCTGCGGCCTGAAACTCAGCCTCAGCACCAATAACTTTTGCACGTCTTTCACGTTCAGCCTCAGCTTGCTTAGCCATCGCGCGCTGCATCTCGACAGGCAAGTCGATATGCTTAATCTCAACCATCGATACTTTAATTCCCCAAGGGTCGGTGGAGTGATCAAGAATTTCCTGCAAGCGGTTATTTAGTTGCTCGCGATTGATCAATAGATCGTCAAGCTCTCCCTCGCCGCAAACGCTACGTAAAGTAGTCTGAGCAAGCTGACTCGTTGCATAGAGATAGTTTTCAACTTGATTGATTGCACGGTTTGGATCCATTACGCGGAAATAAACCACTGCGTTAACTTTCACAGACACGTTATCTCGTGTGATTACGTCCTGTGGTGGCACGTCCATTGTTACAGTACGTAAATCAACGCGTCGCATTTGCTCAATCACAGGCCAAATCCAAACAATTCCAGGACCACGAGGCTCGACGAGACGACCGAAGCGGAAAACCACGGCAAGTTCATATTCCTTAATAATTTTAATCGCACTGAAAATAAGTGCAGCAAAAATAATAATTATCGGCATCAACGCTGGCATAGTTAGCTACTCACTTTCTCTACTGTTAAAACTCGACTGCTTGCGAAAGACTTTACCTCAATTGGCGTATCGCGCAAAAGTTCGCTAGTTGCTGACTCTGCATCCCAAATTTCTCCAAATACAGCGACTTTCCCCAGATAACGACCGGAATCATTACGTACAAAATTCGTTAAAACTTTACCTCTCTGACCAACCATCCCAGCCTTGCCGCTAGCTGACTTACGCCTTTGCGCAGAGATTGCCAAATAAGACAAGATTAATAGTAGGCAACCAACTAGACTAGCAGCTGAACCGAGCAGCAAGTAATCTACTTCGATACTACCCGCACCCCAAATTACACTCGTATCAATTACATAAATTGCACCAAGCACAGTGCAAATTAAGCCTGCAATGGCAAAAACGCCAAAGCTTGTTGAAAAAAGCTCTGCTGCAAAAAATATAAAGCCCAGTATCAGCAAAGCAACTCCGCCAGAATTGAGCGGCAAGATCTGTCCAGCAATTAGTGATAAAATTAAACACGTCACGCCGACAACCCCAGGCAAAATAACTCCCGGATGATAAAGCTCAATTGTAATTCCAAGCATTGCACCAAGGCCGAGCAAAATTGCAATATTTGGGTCGGATAAGACACTTGCGACCTGCTGCTTGAAGGTCATCTCTAGAGTATGTCGCTCGAGCGTTGAGACTTTAGGCATAGTATAATCTCTGCCGGCAAGTTTAATTTTTCTCCCCTCAGCGCTTACTAAAGCTGAATTTAGATCGCCCGC
This sequence comes from bacterium, assembly GCA_016786595.1. Classification (NCBI taxonomy): domain Bacteria; species bacterium. The sequence continues at coordinate 18,014 of JAEUWB010000053.1, forward strand.
AAGATAATCAATGACTTTTTTATCTAGAGCCTCACCATCTGTAATTGCAACACTTTTACGTACAGCCTCTTCAGCCCAGTTAGCATTACGCCCGCGCTCTGTTGCGATTGCCTTAATTAGCGAGACTGCGAAATTCTCAACTTTCTCATTCATCTCCTTAGTCATTTCCTGCCCACCAGCTTGCACCGGGTGTGCTGCGCCGATGTTCGTTCCGGGTGACATGACTGCTAGATGACCTGCCATAGTAATAAAAGCACCCGCTGAGATAGCGCCGCCCCCACTTGGTGATACGTAAACCATCACTGGGGTATGAGATTTTAAAATTTGCTCGACCATGCTCTGCATTGAAGTTACGAGGCCACCGGGAGTATTAAGTTCAAGTACTAGCATCGCAGCATTACGTTCTACGGCTGCAGCTAAGCTAGTTTTTAAAAAATCATCTGTTGCCGGAGTAATTGGTCCGTGAATCGTAAGAACCAGTACTGGCCCGGTTAGACTCCGCTCTGAATTTAGCTTCTCTGAGTTTGTCTTCTCTGGGTTTGTCTTTTCTGAGTTTGTCGTTTCTGGGTTTGCCTTTTCTGGCGTTAGTTGAGCATAGAGAGTGCCTGCTGAGCTTAAGAGCATCAAGCTAAGAGTGATGCAGACAAGAATAATGACCTTTCGCCAGAAAAACTTGATCATATAACTAAATCGATTGCGCGTTAATGGGGATGCCTAGTCGGAGCATCACAGTCTTTAAATCCTCCCAGAAGGGCTTTTTTGCGGGCGGATTTCGCAGTAAATATGCAGGGTGGAAGGTCGGCATCAAGGGTATTCCCTGCCACTCTAACCATGTTCCACGTACTTTAGTAATTCCGGTTTTGTTGCCAGTTAACGTGACAAAGGCAGGCGAACCCAAAGTAATAATAACTTCTGGCTTAATCAAGGCAATTTGTCGTTCCAAAAAAGGTCTACAGGCTTCGACTTCATCTGGTAGTGGCGCACGATTCTCTGGCGGACGACACTTCACCACATTACAAATATAGACCTCCTCACGCGCAATACCAATTCCTTTAGTAATTGCTGCTGTGAGTAATCGCCCTGCACGACCAACGAAGGGTTCTCCTTGCTGATCCTCATCTGCACCTGGCCCCTCGCCAACGAAACAAATTTTAGGTGACTTAGTATTGCCCACACCAAAGACAACCTTATTGCGGGTCTCACAGAGACGACAGCGGGTGCACTGCTGGGCCTCAGTGTTAAGTTCAGATAGAGTCTGCCCGTAGCGCAAATCACTAGAGACTAGCTGCGCTGATGCCCCAGTGCTTTTGCCTACTTGCTCCATATTGTTCTGATTCATTGCTGACGTCTCACCTGTTACAAATTGCTCTTGAACCTGCTGGTGCGCAAACCAGTCCCGTGGAAGGCCAGTTATCCCTTGAGCCTCCAAGCTCTGCTTCAGGACCTCTAGTAAGCGATTATTCATAACTTACTTACGTTAGTAAAAATGAAATCTGCAAGTTCAATCTTACTGCCCTTGGAAAATACACTAGCATCTGTCTGATTGACCATGACCGCACGCGTCCGATCTGTCTCGAAAGAATCAAGCAAATTACCCACAACATAATCCAAATGTTTAGCTTGAAGTTTCCTTCTGGCAAGCGCTTCAAGATCTGAAAAGTCACCAGACTCAGCTGCAAAACCGATTAGCGTCAATTTTGTTTTGAGCGCTGCTTGATAAACTTCACGTCGGGAACCAACTTCAAATGCAATGTCTGGATTTGGAACTAGCTCAATTGAGTAACTCTCACTTTTGCTGACTTTGAGCTTGTTCGAGGAAACCGATTTTGGACGGTGATCGCACACTGCTGCAGCAAAGATTACAATCGTGTGTTCAATTCCAGGCACTTGCTCGCCGAGGTAAGTCTCTACCTGTTGTGCCATTTCCAGTGCGGTGCTGACCTGGACGACTCGATCTGCCCCCGTTAACGCATGATCTACTGGACCTAAGACCAGATCGACATGGGCACCGCGCTTTTTTGCTATTTCAGCTAAGGCTTGACCCATTAATCCTGAGGAACGATTGCTAAGAAATCTAATCGGATCAATCCACTCACGAGTGGGTCCTGCAGTGATAATCACCCGTGTTCGCTTTAAATCTGTACTCAAATTTAAGAGCGTTTCCACGACGGACATAATCTCAGCGTTTTCTGGAAAATGCCCTTTACCCATCCAACCACAAGCTAGCTTACCCTCAACAGGGTCGACAAAAATTGCGCCACGAGTCTTAAGTACTTTAATACTTTCTTGTGTTACAGAATTTTGCCACATCTTAACGTTCATCGCCGGAACATAAATTACTGGTTTAGTTGTTGCCAATAAAACCGCCGTGACTACGTCATCTGCAATTCCCTGAGCGGCTTTGTTGAGGAGATCTGCCGTTGCCGGAGCCACAATAATTAAATCGGTGTCGTTGGCCAGTGAGATGTGTCCGATTGACTGTTCTTCGTTTTGGTTGAACAAGTCGATAGCAACTTTCTCACCGCTTAAGACTTCGAAACTAAGTGGCCGCACAAACTCCTGCGCTGCCTTACTCATCGCAACACGCACACGCAAACCGCGTCTCTGTAAGTCGCGCATTAAATCGATTGCCTTGTACGCTGCAATTGACCCGGTAACCAAAAGTGTGGCCGTTAGCTGCGCCATTATAAAGTTGCCCCTGCTTGCCAGATCTTCACAAACGGATTTTTACCAAGCTCAGCTGCCACAGTCGTATTTGGGCCATGTCCAGAGAGTAGTTTTGTCTCTCCCGGAAGTTTGAGGATTTTATCTAGAATTGATGACTTTAAAACTTGTTCATTTCCGCCGGGCAAATCTACGCGACCGACGGAACCACTAAAAACAGTATCGCCTGCGATTAAAATCTGATGACTCTTGAAATAAAGAGCCAAATGCCCTGGCGAGTGACCAGGGGTATAAATTACCAGCGCAGATAGGCTACCGACTCTAAACTCTTCTCCTCCGCTAAGTTCATGATCTGGTTCGGGGCAATTTTTATATTGAGCCGGATCTAGTCCATACACTGGAACTAAGGATTCTATCGTAGCTCGAAAGTCACGTTCATTTGGGTGCGCATAGAGTTTAGCCTGCTGACCCTGTATCGTTCTTAATGCTATTTGCAGGTCTTTAACTCCCCCAGCATGATCAATATGAGAATGCGTAAGAAAAATACTTTCAATCGTCACTTTTCTAGCCTGAATCTCATCGGTAATTAGCTGCACATCACTCCCGGGGTCCACTACGCAAGCAGAACTGGTAGATCGGTCAATCAGAATCCTGCAGTTCTGTGAAAAGTCAGATACTACTATTGTTGCAATTTCCAAGCTCATATAGGTTATATCTCTCTAGCAAATATATGAATTTGGAGCAAAAACGACAGAACGATAAGGCCACAGACGCACAGCAGTCAATTCGTGGCATCGTCGAGCGTGTGACTTATTTTTCTGCTGATACGGGCTACCATGTGCTCAAGGTCAGTCTTGATTTTCCAATTAAAGAAATTGCCGTAGTTGGCTACAACACAAAATCAATTACTCCAGGGGTTCATATTCTTGCGCATGGAAGCTGGATCGAGCACCCTAAATTCGGCAAGCAATTTAAGGCAAGCTCCATCGTCGACACTCCGCCTCCAACAAAAGAAGGACTCATTCGCTATCTCGGCGCAGGCCAATTAAAAGGTATTGGGCCAGTCCTTGCTGAGCGGATTGTGGATCATTTCGGCACAGAGGCACTAAACATTATTGAATCAAATCCGCAGCGTCTCGCCGAAGTCCCGGGAATCGGCAGGAGAAAAGCTGAAGAACTCGTTAGTGAGTGGGAAAGTAAACGCAGCCAGAGAGAGAGTTTACTTTTCTTCACAAGCTTCAACATTCCAATTGGCACAGCTAATCGTATTATTAAGCACTTCAAAGCAAATGCAATCAAAATTGTTAAGGAAAATCCGTACCAACTTGTCTCAACTGTCTGGGGCATAGGTTTTAAAACGGCTGACCGCATCGCTCAATTGATTGGTATTGACCCCAGCGCTGCGATCCGACTTCGCGCAGGATTAGCATACACACTCAAGCGTGCTAGTGAGGAAGGGCATTTATTTCTAACTCAAGAAATTTTACTCGCCAAAGCGCAGTCTGTGTTAGGGTTTAATGATGCGGAAATTCTTAGCCAAGAGCTTGAGAATTGTGTCAGTTATGGCGAAGTCATCCGTGATTATGGGCGACTTTACTTACCGCAACTACATACCGCAGAGAAAGGTGTTTCAGAGTTTTTTGAGTCGCGCTTAAAACGTAATTTTTCATTAGAAAAAACGATTCCTACCGACCAAGTTAATTCGATCGTTGCACAAAGCAGTTTCTCTCTCTCCGAAGACCAGCACCGCGCACTCCAGCTAGTTGCTAACCAGTCAGCTGTTTTAATTACCGGCGGTCCTGGATGCGGTAAAACTACAGTAGTTAAAACAATTGTCGAACTTTTCAAACGCGCACGTATTAGCTTTAAGCTTGCCGCTCCAACTGGGCGTGCAGCTCAGCGTCTAGCAGAAGTTTGCGAAGAAGAAGCTTCAACAGTGCATCGCTTACTCAAATATGACCCTTTCACCAACTCTTTTGTACACAATCAGCATCATCAACTTCCCTGCGAAGCCTTAATTATTGACGAATGTTCAATGGTCGATATCCCACTTGCAGCAAACTTACTTGCCGCTGTATCTGACAACACCAGGCTAATTCTAGTCGGCGATGCCGATCAACTACCGAGTGTAGGCCCAGGGCTATTCTTTGCTGATCTACTGAGCGTGCCTGCAATCCCCCAAGTCCGACTTTCGCGTTTGTTTCGTCGGTCGGCAGAGTCAGAAATCACTGAAATTGCACACTCGATTAACAATGCTGTTATTCCTAATATTCAGCTGCTAACTAATCGTCCCACAGCGACAGATAGCTTTTTCGTCGCTGCCACAGGCCCAGAGCATGGTAGTGAGATTGTCACTAAGTTGATTTCAAGTTTTATTCCTGAAAAATTTAATTTTTCTCCACAAGATATTTCCGTGCTCACACCCACAAATCAAGGCCCACTGGGCGTGATTGCATTAAACCAAACGCTACAGGCCGCCTTAAATCCAAAGCAGCACGGTGGCCCAACAGTGCGTGTCGGAAACATCGAATATCGAGTTGGAGACCGTGTTTGTCAGCGTGCAAACAATTACGATCTGGGTGATTCAGGGGTTTTTAACGGCGATCAAGGCTATATCACGGCAATTGATCCTAAGGCTGAGTCCATCGATGTCAAACTTTGGGACGGTCGCTTGATTACTTATCCAGCTGAGCACTTAAGCGAACTTGACTTGGCATATGCGATTACAATTCACCGTTCGCAAGGTTCGGAAATGCCTGTTGTCGTAATGACACTGCATGATTCTCACGCCATTTTATTAGAGCGCCAGTTAATCTATACAGGAATTACTCGAGCGAAGCGCTTATTGATTATCGTAGGAACTAAGCGCGCACTGGCAATGGCCATCAAACGTGAACGTAGCAAAAAGCGCATGACCTTACTACCCGAGCGGATTCAAGGTTTAAAGCAAAAGGTGTTTCAACCTGCGGTGCAGATTTAACGGGTTTGTCACGAAATTTGGTTTTGCGTGAGACCCCTAAAGCCGCTCTTTATAGATCAGGCGGGCAAGGCGTAAATCTGCGGGCACTGTAATTTTGATATTATCTGGGTCGCCTTCACAGGTGACAATCTTTGATTTTAATGTTTTTTCAATTAATTCAGCATCATCTGTGGTGTTTAGTTCGAGTTGTCGTGCCTTGAGATGAGCGTCGACAAGGTCTTGATAGCTAAAGCCCTGCGGCGTCTGGGCCTCAAAGAGGCCTTCACGAGGAACTGTTTTTACAATTTCATTATTTCTTGCATGTTTAATTGTGTTAGTGACTGCGACAACGGGAACTGCTGCCCCACTGAGGGTGGTTGCCTCAATCACGCGCTTAATTAACTCTACTGAAGGTAGAGGCCTGGCGCCATCATGCACTAATACATAATTTACTTTCTGAGGCAGTGACTGTAAGCCTAAGTAGACTGATTCTTGACGAGACAAACCGCCACGAATGATTTGATAAGGACTCTGAGCCAAAATTTTCCCGGCAAGATCTTGGATATGCTTTTCAATTTCCTTGGAAACCACAAGCGCATAGCAGTGGATTAAATTGGATCTTTTTAGTGCAAACAGTGTCGAGGCAATCACTGGAATTCCAGGTGCAATTGTCTCTAATAATTTCTGAGTGTTTGGTCGGTAGCGAATGCTATTACCTGCTGCGACAACTACAACTCCAACTTTTGCTCTGACCTCAACCGACATGACTGTGTTTAATATTCGATCTGAAGGAAATTTGCTATGGTTAGATTTAAGACGTCCAGAAACACGCTTAAAAACTAGGAATCTCTGGAAGTCAAAAATGTATTACAAAAACACTAGCCGCTAAGCGTGGCAAATGCCTTGAATTTCCTTCTTGATTTGGTCTTCAGTGCGCGCCTTAGCAATTGAGATTTCTTTAACGAGTAGCCCTTCAGCAGCATCCAACATTTTACGCTCACCGAAGGAAAGCTCCTTGTCTAATTTAAGCACTGACAGATCGCGAATGACTTTAGCGATTTCGAAAAGCGAACCAGTCTTTAATTTCTGAGTATACTCACGATAACGACGATTCCAAGTCTGAGTATCAACGGTAATTTTGCGATCACGCAAAATATCGTACACTTTTTCAATTGTCTTAGTGTCAATTACTCGGCGCAAACCAACAGTCTCAACTTGGCCGACAGGCACCATAATTGTAGCACCATTTTCGAGAATATTTATCTTGTAAAAGCGTTGTTCAAAAGTGCCAATCTTTCGAGCTTCGATGCTCTGAATAACTCCGACGCCTTGCGCTGGATAAACAACTTTATCCCCTACTTTAAATGTTGAGATTTGAGCACTTACTGGTCGCTGAGTGGTTTCTTGAACTATAGCGCTTCTTAACGGAGAAATTGATTTTGTAATCGCACTACTGTTACTGGTATTTGACTTTGTCTTACTTACTAATAGTTTAGGTGCAGCAACATTCTTTTTGGTGACAGCACCATTAGTTGCCTTCTTACCTGGTTTTGTTTTCTTGATAGCCACTTTCTTAGTTGTCACAGGATCTTAGTCTCCGTTTAGCCGCTTTTTTTGAGCATAAATGTATATTTATTACGCTTAAAACGGACGATGGATAATACAATAACTAATTAATTTCGTCAATATAAGTCGCTATTACTACAGTGATTTTATAAATTAGGGCGATTAGTGACAAATTGCATTAGGAGAGCATCCTCCTGAGGATTACGGTAATAAGCTTGTCGAACTCCGTATGGCTTAAAACCACAAGTATCATATAAGCAAAAAGCCTCATGATTAGAGTGTCTTAACTCAAGTAAAATTCTACTGGTAGAAGTCGCTCGAGCATGATCGATTAATTTGGTTATTAATCGCCTACCAATTCCCTTGCCTCGCTCAGCTTTACTAACTGCAAACTCTAATACTTCAAGTTCGTCCTCAATTCGATGAGCAAATAGATATCCTACTAGCTGGGAATCACTCAAAGCAGCAAATCTAATAGAATTTTTACTATTTAACTCGGAAAGAAAACTATCTCGACTCCATGGATTGGAAAAACTTAGCTTCTCGATCTCAAGGATCTGATCAACCCAGTCAGCGCCGAACTGGTCAATTAAAGTAATATCACTGACGCAATCTGTAGCCGTTTGCTGTGACTGCATGCATTAACCCCTTTTGTAATTCTTGCAACTCCTCGTTACTAATTGTTCCCGCATCTGAAGCAAAACGCATTTTAACTGAAATGCTTTTTTCGTCAGGTTCAAGAGGTTTCCCTTGATAGACGCTTAAAATTTCCATTCCACGAAGTAACCCCTGCGGTGTTGAGTTTTTCAGTAGTCTTTGCAGCTTCGAAAATTCTGCGTGCTCGTGCATAATCACCGACATTTCAAAGAATGACTCTGGGTAGCGATTGACTGGAGTAAAGAAATCACGCTCATCACGCAAAGCATAAAGTCGCCCTAGGTCAATTTCAGCGCAGACTACTTTCTGCCCCGCAAGCGTAATGGCCCCAGGAATAACTTGCGCAATCACTCCAAGGTCATCCGTACGGCCTTTGGTCGCTAACTTCAATAAACCCTTGCGATAAGGATGCATCCAGCGCTTTTCTTCAAATAAATCCTCATGCTCAGCACTTTTCCACTCTGGCAGTATTTCCATTGTCTCAATCGTCACTTGCCTCACGATGCGATTAAGTATGCCGACTAAGGCATAAAAGAGTTTATCGTCATCAGCAACCAGCCCCAACGATAGCATACGTCTTTCATTGCATGGTTGGGCAAGTGCTTCGGTATCATTCCAAGCTTCGAAAACTCGACCACACTCAAAGACCATAATTTCACGTGTATGACGTGCGTTAGTCTCCAGCGCAGTTAGTAAATTTGGTATCAGCGAAGACCGCATAAATCGCTCTTCAGCTGAGATTGGATTCTGTAATTCAATCGCTGCTTGTAGATTATAACCACAGCGCCGTGAAAACTCTTCATTGACAAAAGAGTATGTAGATATTTCATTAAATCCAGCGCCGCGTAATAACTCACGCACACTATTCTCGAAACCCTTGAGCTCATCGTATCGTGGAGCTAATGCTGCAAAGAGCGGTGCGGCTTCTGGTATACGCTCATAGCCATAAATACGTCCAACTTCTTCGACTAAATCATAAAGAATCCCTACGTCTTTAGTTGCTCTGTAGTATGGGACAGTAATTGTCTCTCGCTCAATCTTAAAGGAAAGTGCAGTTAAGATCTCAGCTATTTCTGGGTCGGAAATTTCTGCTCCGAGCAATTCACGAATTTTTACTGGAGCATAAGGGATGCTAACCACCTGCTGCTTAATTGGATAGACATCTAATAATTCACCGCGAACTTCAAATTTAACCCCGCACTGATTTAGCAACTCCAGATAGCGCACAGTTCCAAGCACGACTGACTCAGCACTTTGGTCTTTTTCAAAACGATTTGAACTGTCTGTGCGAATTCCAGTATGCTTCATCGTGCGTCGCACACGCGTTGGGTTCCAATTTTCAGTCTCAAGTAGAACTCGCGTCGTTACATCAGAAATAGAGCTTAACGCACCGCCGAGTACTCCGCCAAGACACTGACAACCATTTTCATCGGCAACGACAACTTCTTGAGGATTAAGTGCTCGAGTTTCTCCATCAAGACCGGCAAATTTCTCCCCTGGCTCGGCATTGCGAATCTGAAGCACTTTTCCCGAAAGTCGATCTGCATCGTAAGTATGATTCGGTTGACCAAGATCAAACATTACATAGTTACTAAGATCAATTAATAAGCTCTTCGGATTAGCGCCAATACTAGTAAGTCTTCTGCGTAGCCATGCAGGGCTTTTGCGCGAGTCTAAGCCAGTAATCTCAATCGCGGTAAAACGTCGGCATTCCGTGTTGGCATCGATTTTGATTTGAAAATCAGTCTTACCTTTCGCAAACTGAGCAATGTATTTTGTAACTAATTCCGGGCTAGTTGCAAATTGATCGTAATCAGACTTCAATGGGCGCTTTAAAATCGCGGAAAGTTCCCGCGCAAAGCCAAAATGACTCCAAAGATCTGGGCGATGCGTTAGTGACTTATTGTCAATTTCAATGATCGCATCAGAAGCACCGTAGACCTCCCTCAGCTTTTGTCCGACTTTCAAATCAAGTTCTAAGATTCCTGCATGATCGCTGGAGATCCCAAGTTCCGCCTCAGAAGCAAGCATCCCAAAACTTGTCACTCCACGTAATTCACGCTGCTCTATTTTGATTTTACCATCTGTACTTTCAATCGTGGACCCAATTGGCAAGAAAGCAGTTGTTAAGCCACTGCGGCAATTTGGGGCTCCGCATACAACTTCATACTGAGTTTTACCATCAGTCACTGTTGCAATCTGCAGCTTATTAGCCTGTGGATGTGCTTTAGTAGCTAAGATTTCGACGACAACAGCAGTGTCAAGGCCTAGACCGATCTCCTCAATTGAATCAACTTCTGCGACCTTGGTAGTCACAATTGTCTCAAATTCAGCATGGCTTAAATCGCTGATGTCAACAAAATCACAAAGCCAGGCTTTAGAAATTTTCATTAATACCTATACAATGCTGGAGAACTGCTTAAGAAATCTTAAATCCGCACCTTGTAAATAGCGGATGTCATCAATTTTATATTTACTCATCACTAAGCGACTTAGCCCTAAGCCAAAGGCAAAGCCCGACCACTCTCGTGGATCGATTTTGCCATATTCCAAAACGCGCGGATGAATTAGTCCACAAGGTAGTAATTCCAACCAACGGTCTTTAAACCAAATATCAAGCTCGAATCCAGGCTCAACGAAAGGGAAATAGCCAGGTCGCAGACGAATTTTCTGCTCGCTGCCAAAAATCTCACGCAACAGGGTCTTCATGAAGTAAATCAAATTTCCAACGGTTACATGTCGATCAATTAACATTCCTTCCATTTGATAGAAGGTATGTTCATGCGAGCTATCAATACGCTCATAACGAAAAACACGTCCCGGCGCGACAATCCTCAGCGGCGCGCCCATTTCCAGCATTGAACGCACTTGCATTGGTGAAGTATGTGTGCGCAGTAAATGACGTGTTGTTGTCCAAAAAGTATCTTGCATGTCCCGCGCCGGATGGGTTTCAGGCACGTTCAATGCTTCAAAATTATAAAATTCACTCTCCACCTCCGGGCCATCAACTACAGTAAATCCCAGGCCGGTAAAGATGCGCTCCAGATCGCGTTGCACACGAGTTAATGGGTGTAGTGATCCAATTTGCGAGATCGGTAATGCTTGATTTAATGGCAAAGTGACATCTAAATACTCACTACTGAGCTTAGATCTAACTTCTGCTTCTGATATTTCTTTAAGACGCCTTTCTAGAACAGACTCTAACTCTACTCGCACTTCGTTAACGAGCTTGCCAAAGTCCTTACGCTCAGTCTCAGGTATATCTTTAAGTGCTTTTAATGCTTGGGTGATTCTGCCGGTCTTACCAAATAAAGCTTGCTTAATCGATCCCAGCTCTTCGGTCGACGCGACTTCATGAATCGACGCGATGTAAGTCTTTTTGGCAGCTACTAATTCTTGCGTAAGCGTTGCTGAATTCGACACCTTGCACCTGAACGAGTTGTAAATGCCTGCTACTTACGACGCTGCGCCTTGGGCAACCTTTACAACTTCTTGAAACGCAAGCGGCTCTTCTACAGCAAGAGCAGCTAAAACTTTACGATCAAGCTCAACACCAGCTACTTTCAAGCCGTTAATGAACTTAGAATATGACATCGCTTCACCTAGTGCTGCATTGATGCGAGTAATCCAAAGTGAACGGAAATTGCGTTTATTCGTCTTACGATCGCGATATCGGTACGTTAGCGACTTTTCAGCGCGTTGTGTTGCTTGACGAATTGTATTTTTCGAACGTCCACGAAAACCTTTTGCGATTTTCAATACGCGATTACGACGTCGACGTGCTTTTACTCCACGTTTTACTCTCATAAAAACTCCCTCTAATCTTCAAATATCTTTAGCGCTTAATTGCCGTACGGTAATAGGCGGTTTGCATCCTTGCGATTCGCACTGCTGACTTCGGTAGTCTGCCTTAAATTGCGTTTACGCTTACGATTCTTGTTCGTGAGAATGTGACGCTTACCAGCCTTGGCACGCTTTACTTTTCCACTTCCAGTGGTCCAGAGACGCTTTGCCGCGCCTCGGTGTGTTTTCATCTTTGGCATAAAAAATCCTGATTATTCAAAAGAGCGCGCAATATAGGGAAAAATGGCTGTTATGTAAAGTGGTTAGGTTATCTAAAGATTGCCTAGCAAAATTCCTAGATTTTTCCATAATTGAGCCTAAAAAGTAGGCGATTTTATTAAGAAAGCGTTGGGCCCTGGGCTTTTGACTGTCTTAATGATTGGGGATCTTTCGACTCGTTGAATGCTCACTATATTCGCATTCAATTCGCTCAAGATGATGAAATGGACCTTTTCTTTCCCTTTACTCTACACTCCGAGTGCTCTTACTGAAACTTTTTCTCGGTCGTACTCAGCCGAACTAACCTTAGTGATTAACTGAACGAAATGAAACCGGCCTGCGTAGGCCCTCGAAAAACTTCCATCAAGCGTTCGATCGAACTACTCTCGGCCTGAGCCCTCGGCGTGAGCTCGGTCGAACGCTCGAGTCAAAGGCACGCCGAGGTCCCACTCTACGCTCTATTGAAAATACTCGAACCCCAAATAATTATAGAAAAACAGCTAGTTGAAATTAATACCTTGAGTGGCTGAGACCCTGGGTGGGGAGAGGTTTGAAGAAAGTAAAGCGCAGCCCGAGTCGTAATTGCTGGTGGTTTGCAGACCAAGTTTGGCCAAGGGCGAGCCATTTCTGAAAATCTCTCCCCACCCAGGGCCGATAAGCATAATCATTGAAAGGTCCATACATGACAACAATAAACCATACCTTAGTCTGCTACCGCCCATCACTCCGCATCCCGTCCACGCCGTTTCACCAAGAAATTCTCCTAATTCTAGACTTCAACCTGAGCCGCTGCTAATATCCGCGCACCTATGGAGGCGTGTAGCTCAGTGGGAGAGCATCTGCTTGACGTGCAGAGGGTCGGCGGTTCAATCCCGTCCACGCCTACCATTGCCATTTTAACTCCAGGTTTTCTGATCCGCGATATCTTTTTAAATCAACTCAAAAGCCGCTCCATTACAATCAACTCAAGCAAACGCTTACTTTCCGCAACCAATTATTACGCCACAGCTGACAACAAATTATTAGTTACTGGCCCCTTCATGGGCGCCCCCTTTGCTGTTGCCATTTTAGAGGAATTAGTTAAGCGCGGCATACGAGAATTTATTTTAGTCAGCATTGCTGGTGGCTTGGGAGATTCATTTCAAGTCGGAGATTACATATTGCCAACTACTGCGATCAGCGACGAAGGGACGAGCGCAAACTATCTACAAGATACTGGCTCAACTTCGCATGCAATGCCTGCGCAACCCTCTCAAAATATCCTTAATCAGTTTATTTTATCAGCAAAGATTGAGCCCAACAGTGCATTCGGCATACACCGCACAACAATCGCCAGCACAGATGCGCCATATCGAGAAATCCCAGAAAAAATTTACAATTTAATGCGCCGTGGCGCACGCACAATTGACATGGAATATTCGGCACTTCTGTCTGCAGCAAATTTTCACAAGGTAAGCCTGCAGGCTGTTTTTGCCGTGTCTGACGTCGCCGCAGAAAGTGGATTCGCATCGCGCAAGCTTAAGCAGGCGCTAACACAGATTTCCTCTGCAGTTATTGATTTTTGCCGAGATTCAGTTTTCGAGAACGAAAATACTCCGCTCCACCGACCATAACTAATACGCAAAGCTCAAGCACATGCGTAAGTATTGCAAAACCTAAAGCAATTTCACGATTGTAACCATAAATCCCGGATACTGCAGCGACGCTACCGGCTTGATAGGTGCCCACAAACCCTGGGGCAGCAGGAACTGCCACGGCAATTCCAATCATTGAGCTCAATGCAAATCCCGTCCCAAGCGGCGCCTGAGCATCGAATGCAGAAAATCCAAAGTAATACTTAATGCTGTATAAAACCCAAATCACGAGCGACAACAGTATTGCAGCAATTAACGCCCGCAATGACCCCACTCCGCCTAAGCCTTGTAAAAAATCCTCGACTAACTTTAGTAATTTAGACCTCAATCCGAGTGGTGCAAATTTGAGCACAGTCTGCGCTGATTTAAGAATTAAATTAGCCTTGAAATATCCAAGCAGCACAAAAAGACCGGCGCAACTAACAAGCACAACTAATACCTGGACGCCTCGCTCTGCTAACTCTGGAAGATTCGCTCTACCACCCAAGGCAATGCTAAAAACTACAAGTAGCGCCAAAATATCAAAGATTCGCTCCGTTACACTTGAAGCAAGAGCACCTGTAAAACTAATTCTTCCAGTCTTCTGCAGAAGTGCTGGACGCACAAACTCACCGGCGCGAAAGGGCAACATTACACTCGCTAGAATACCAACGGCATTGGCTGCATGTAGTGTTGAAAATGATAAATCGGATTTCGGCAGTAGATATTTTAAGCGCAATGCCCGCAGGGGAAATGCCAGAGCGCCACAAATCACAAATGGGATCAGCCGTGGATATGATACTGTTCCTATAACTTGCCAGAACTTTTCCCACTCGACATTCCAAAATAAAGCAACAATTAGAACGCAGCTAACTATTAGACTGACTGCAAATGTAAGATGTTTTTTACTCATTTGACCTAATCGCATACAATTACAACGACTTAACTCTATATAAGCCACGTGTATACATATTGCATCAATTTTTCACGCAAGTTCTTGCTTCATCTAACCGATAGTTATACTAGAAGCACACGAATTGAGCTTAAGAAAGCCAATTCTGATATCGCTCATGCAGAACAAGGAGCCTGGTATTATATGTTTGGACTCACGTTGTTTATGATCCGCACAATAATTCATTGGGGATTCTATGCCTTGACTGCAGTCGCAGTGCTACATGCGGCTGAACATAGATTTCTTGAAATTAAACACCCCTTGCTGAAAACTGCTTGTGACTATGTACCAGTTATTGCCAATCAAATCCATTCGCAGGCAATGAATTATGCGCCAACAGTTGGACAAACAACGCTTGCGCTTTACGACAAAATTAAAAATCCAAAAATTGCATACCCAGAGCTAGAAAAGCTTGAGGCCGCAATCAGCGCAGAATATGTTTACAAACAATATCTTGCCGCGCAAAAGCAGGACAAGCAAAGTCCAGGCATAGTTAAGTTTTAAATTTGATTCCTTGCAGCGAAGCGTCGCGTACTAAACAGGCAAAAACAACAACCAAGCCTCAGGCAAACGGTGATTAAGCTTAAAGCTGATTAGCGGCAACCACTCTGGTTGCACTGGTCTTCGCGCCAACATCATATGCGCTTCCTGCGGGGTGCGACTTCCCTTTTTTCGATTGCAATCTGCACATGCTGAGACAATATTTGACCAATTGGTCGATCCGCCTTGTGAACGAGGAACTACATGGTCCAATGTGGCAGAACGGTAATTCAAAGTGCTGTGACAATATTGGCAGCGAAAATTATCACGCGCCAAGATATTCATTTTCGTAAGAGGTGGTCGCCGGCGACTTAAGGTCACATATTTTAGCAATCTAATCACAGCGGGCATTTTAATCGATAACGACACCGCATGAATTTTGCGGTCATATTCTTCAACTACTTCAGCTTTTCCAAGAAAACTAAGCGTCAGGGCACGCTGCCAATGAATAACCTTAAGCGGTTCATAACTAGAATTGAGTAGCAGAGTTAACTCGAAGTTCTTTCCCCCTTCCCTAATAGCTACATTTTACCTCAGATCACCCAGTATTTGACAAGGAAATTTTACACTTTCGGGCGTAAAATCCTGGAAATCTTGAAAAAAGTTGACATTGGGACCTTTAAAACATAATTTTCCACGTCCCAAATCAATGTGTTGCTATCAGAGTTTTCACACTGTTTGGGCCTGTAGCTCAGTTGGTTAGAGTGCACGCCTGATAAGCGTGAGGTCGGAAGTTCAAGTCTTCCCAGGCCCACCATTTGACTCGTTAAATATTGGCTCGCTTGTCGCGAGCCAATAAAGCCAGTCGAATGTCATGAGTAACTCTAGCTTGCTAGAGTTTGCTGAAAGACATAGATAGCATTGGTTTCCAATTATGGGGTCATAGCTCAGCTGGGAGAGCGCCTGCCTTGCACGCAGGAGGTCGTCGGTTCGATCCCGACTGGCTCCATTCATCTTATAAATTCCCACTTACTTTTCCAGCCAGTCGGGATCGAACCCGTCACGCCCCGGGGCGTGACTAACGATGCTGTGATCCCGGTTCGAGCTTCAGCTCGAACTTACTGGCTCCACTTACTTTTCTTTTCACGAAAAAAGAAAAGTAAGCAAAAGAAAACCGAATTTATTCCATTTGAGCCATGTCGGGATCGAACCCGTCACGCCCCGGGGCGTGACCAATGATGCTGTGATCCCGCAACTGTCATCTTGAGCGAATTTTGTGTGAACGTCAGTGAGCACAAAATGAGTCGAAAGATCTCGAAAGGAATCCACCTGGAAATTTAACAAATCAGGCATGCAATTTACTTGGAGATCTTTCGACTGCGCTTGTAGTCATTCTATCGAATGAATACATTGCTCGCTCAAGATGACAGGTTGGTGATGACGTGGCAGAGCATTACTCATTAACATTTTTCCAACTCTTCTCAGGTTATTCAGAGCAAGATTCATCTCTAACAAATTCAAATATGCAGAAATGAATCCCCAATATCTGTCAGCTTATGTTCTTTTCTTGATAAAACCACCCCAGACTTTGCCATTCTGCAAATGAAGACTGCACACTAACTGGGTCAATCGCAGATAATTCAGGACTGGCAAAGATTTGACTGATTACTTTATGGTCACGAATTTCAGAGAGAATTCGAAATTCATAATCTCGAAGTCGCTTATAGTAAACCGTAAACTCTACCCTGTGCACCGCTAGATAAACGTCTTCTCTTTCAGGAAGCATACGCTGAGTGACTGCAGTAGCTTCAAGCTGCCCCGTGCTTGCCTCAGAATACGATTTCGTAATCTGATCCAGTCTGCCATTTCTCAAGGCAAGAACAAAATCGTCAAAAGGATAATCTAGGCGCAGTAATGTAATGTGCGGCTGTAAGTTTAAAGTCAATGCAGAAATATCTTGATTTACTAGGTCAGTTTGCTGGAGCGGCTCGTGATGCGCAGCATCAAAAGCAACAATCTGGGCCCATTCAAGACTTGCAAGCTGAGCGGCAGCAGTAAAGATTTCACGGCTATCGCAATTTGCTAAAAGAAACGCCGAGAAGTTTATCCCTAAATCACGCAATGAATATGACCGAGAAGGATAAATCTTTAAATAATCAATCACTGTTTGGTAAAACGAATCATCTCCTAAGAGTGCATGCACTCCTGGGAAGTCTTCATAAATGCAGTCGATTAATCTAAACCAATACTGGCGATTATAAATCTCAACCCGCTCTAGACTTGTTAGTCTAGAATTCGGTTTAACCAGTGAAGCTGCAAGCTCAGCAGTATTCTGACCAGCGCTATCTGTAGGTTTTATTCTTTGCTGGTCCGTCAATTCTTCAAAAACAAAACTTGCAAACGCGCGTTGCAAATCTCTAAGTTGAGAAGATTCTTTGCTTGCTACCTCTTTCATTCTGCCCCAGCTTCGACGTGAGCATCTTTTAAGGCTACGCTTTTTAAAGAGGACTGCAGAAATTTCTCTGCCTTTGAAGCCTCTTGATATACCTCTTCGAACGTTGGAATATTTGCATCCCATTCGAGTAAAGTGTTCGTTGGTCCGATTCTACGAATTAACTCGGCATACAATTCCCAAACTGGATCACAGACCGGTTGGTCATGCGTATCAAGTAAATAGCTACCAAAATCTCTGTGACCAGCCAGATGAATTTGCCCAACGCGGCTTAAATCTAAGCCGTTTAAATAGTCCAAAACATTAAATTCATGATTCTTAGATGAAACATAAATGTTGTTTACGTCGAGTAAAATCCCACAATCAGCTTTCTCAGCTACTTCTTGCAGAAATTCCCACTCTGTCATTTGCGATTCATTAAACTCAGCATAAGAACTTACATTTTCAACGCAAATTGGAACTTCGAGAAAATCTCTAATGTACTTAATTCGCTCGACTGTGTTTTTGACAGCCGAAAATGTGTAGGGCAAGGGCAATAAATCGTGAGTGTAAGTTCCGTCGATACTGCCCCAGCAGAGATGATCTGATAAAAATTTAGTATTGGTCCGCCGCACCAGTGCTTTAAGTTGACTTAGGTGAGTTCTGTCGTAACGATCGGTTGATCCGAAATATAGGGAAACGCCGTGCTGGACGACTTGATAGTGCTCGAGAATTTTATCAAGCACAGCCAAAGGTCTTCCGCCTTTGACCATGTAATTCTCAGAAATAATCTCAAACCAACCACAAACAGGCTTTTTCTCGAGAATATGATCATAATGCGGAATTCGTAACCCCAGCCCGACACCTAGTTCGGTAAACCCATTATGACGATTTGCAGGCATTTTTTTTTGTAGAGATGAGCGAGGCTAATCAATCAAGAATCAGCCTCGCAGTTTTAAAACTAGAGCTTAATTATTTCTTTGCAGCGCATCCAGCTTTTGCTTTGCAAGATGCTTTATCGGCAGCACCACCGCAGCTATCTTTGCCGCAACTTGCTTTAGCACTACAAGATGCTTTATCTCCTTTCTTCCCATCGCACTTACAAGTGTCAGTACCGCAAGACTTTCCGTCGCAAGAATTTTTTCCGCAACAGCCGTTCATACCTTTACAGCTTGCTTTATCCGTAGCAGCTGGAGCTGTCGCAGCTCCAGAATTTGATTTGGCAGCTGGCGTACAGCCGATCATTAAGCCCATCAATGCTGCAGATGCCAAAGCAGCAGTAGTAGTCGTTATTTTGTTCATAGTCGTCCTTCCTAAATTTAAAGTTTCTTACTGTAAAACATTTACAGCACTAGTGAAGAGCAATATAGACGAATCTAACTCTAAAATCATACAACTATCGCGATCGAAGCTATTTAAGCATTATTGTTCTAATGAATTCTGCAATGCCTGTTAAAAGCATTTGCACGGCAACTGTGATCAAAAGCATGCCCATTAAACGTTCAATCGCGATTAAACCCTTCTCGCCTAAGTAGCGAGTGAAATACCCAGAAAAGTAAATAATAATTGCAGCCATTAGCCAAGCAAGAAAAAGCGCGGTAGTCCAATCCAGCCAACGTGAAGGATCTTTACTCATAAGCAGTAGCGATGTTGCCATCGCAGAAGGTCCAGCCACATAGGGAATTGCTAGCGGCACAATAAATGGCTCATCGTCAAAGTCTTCTCTCAGAGACTTATCGTGGCTAGGGAAAATCATACGGATAGCAATAATCATTAAAATTATCCCACCCGAGGTTGTTAACGCGGTCTCTGAAAGATGCAGTAGCTGCAAGAAATACTGCCCCAAGAACAAGAAACTCATTAAAACAAATAGAGCAATGATTAATTCGCGTAATACAACTTGCTTTTGCCTTGAGACCTCCACTTTTTTTAATGAGGTCATAAAAAGCGGGATATTCCCTAGTGGGTCGATCACAAAAAATAGCAGCACCGCAGCAGATAAGGTGGTCATACCCTAGATCTAGAATTTGATCTTAACTTTTGTAAAGCAAATACTATATTATAATAATTGGGGATCATTCGACTCATTGAATGCATCATCCGATGTGCATTCAATCCGATTAAGATGAGAGTAACCTAGGCTGCCATCTTTATCTTAATGGCCATACTAGCTATCCAGCGCCACCACTTTTAACATATCCCCCCATTTCACTCGTAGGACATGTGGCGCTTTTACCAAAAATCACACCTCTTGGTCCGACTAGTGGCAAAGAAGCTGGAATAGTATTAGATGAAAACCAGAATACTTTTTTACTCTTTGGGTGACATGCCGCCAAAATAAATCCATCTTGCGCGCCACCACCAATCTCGGCGCTATTACTAAACCCATAGCTAATTCCTGGAACTTCAGCTACATCTGCTAAGTATGCCATGCTAGTGGGTATATTATCTTCCTTACCTGTTGATCCAGGATAGGATTGATTTGCAACGTAGTGACCTTCTTCGGCAATGATCAAATTTCTAATTTGCATTCGTGCCTGATGGTCATAGACCTTCTCTTTATATTCTTGGAAATGAGTAACAGCGACTGTAGATAAAATTCCAATACAAGCTACAACCATCATCAACTCAATAATCGTAAATCCAGATTGATTAGTTGGTTGCGCAGATCTTAAAATCATAATTCTCGTGATACTTATAGATAATATCGTCTTAATACTATTGTTGGCTAGAGGAATATGCCAATTCTCTCTACGGCAATCTCTTATTTGGTGCATTTACTTGGTTTTAATTGAATTTCCATGTATATAAGCGCACTCGTGGAAACAAAAATTAAATACTTTATCGGCAAACTTATTGAAGATCCCCGCACAGCCAAATTAGCGCTGGTGCTCGGGTCTAGCTCCAAGCTTTCACTCGTCGGAGGCTGCGTAAGAGATGCCCTACAACATCTTGGCTCACGTGATTTAGATTTTGCCTCCGCCTTATCTGTTGGCGAGTTAGAATCATGCTTAAGTTCAGCTCAAATTCAAACTTATCAAACAGGACTCAAGCATGAAACCTTGACAGTCTTACCCTACCCAGGACTTCCGCCAGTAGAAATAACAACATTTCGCGGCCCGACCCGTAGCTTAGAAGAAGATCTTTTACTTAGAGATTTTACTATTAACGCAATCGCCCTCGACCCGTGGACAGGTAAACTCACTGACCCAGCAAGTGGGCAGGAAGATCTCGCTGGTAAAATTATTCGCGCTGTCGGCAATCCGCTTAAGCGTTTCGAGGAAGACCCATTAAGAATTATGCGCGCGGTACGCTTTGCCTGCAAGAACGGCTTTACACTTGATAGTTTAACTTGGCATGCGGCGATTAAACTAGTCGATTCTCTGAAAACAGTTAGCATTGAACGCATCAGAGATGAATTCTCAAGAATCTTAATTTCCGATCGCCCTAACCATGGACTCGAACTCCTTGCCGAGGCTCGCGTGCTTGCCTTACTTTTTCCAGAAATTGAAGCGATGCGCGGTTGTGAACAAAATAAATTTCACAAGGCCGATGTCTTTTACCATACACTTGAAGTTGTTGCGCGTACGGAGCCAGAAATAATCTTGCGCCTTGCAGCACTCTTTCATGATATTTCCAAACCAGAGACCTTAAGCATTGGCATAGACGGTGAAAGGCATTTTTATAGACATGAATATGTCGGCGCCAGTCGCGTCAAGGAAATTCTTACTCGCCTTCGTTTCTCTAACCATGAAATCGAAACGGTAAGTAATCTTGTCGAGACGCACATGCGACCACTGGATTGTAAGGCGCCTGGACTACGCCGGATTTTACGTGACACGGGTGACCATTACAAAACCTGGCGCGCTCTGAAGGAGGCTGATTTACGTTCTTGTAATTTTACCCAAGCAGAAGTGTCAGCGATGCTTGCTGAATTTGACGAAAATATGTTGCAAGTTCAAAAAGAGCCAAGCGTCTCCCCTCTTTCTGCGCTCGCGCTTCGTGGTGGAGATTTACTCGAGCTTGGCGTTCCTTTTGGACCAAGAATCGGAGAAATTTTGCGAGCGCTGCATGAGAAAGTGTTAGATGACCCAACACTAAACGAGCGTGAGACCTTATTGAAGATCGCTGAATCCTTACTTCCCTAGCCTTATCGAGCTAGGATGATGTTGACGTATAATCGCTAATTTTTTCTAGGTTGAGATACACCGTCCCATCATCAGCATAAGACAGCATATTAGAGAAGCGCGCGTTCCAAACGAGATCTTCTGCCAAGTAGGAGGTGCGTGAATATACAGTCTGGGAATACGAATCATCCATGCCGTTAATGAGCACTAAAAATTCTGCCTCAGATTCAAGTAATTCTCGCTCAGTAACTTTATAAAGTGGGCTCGTTTCATCAATGATATGCACAATATTCCAGTTTAGTGGCAAAAATAAGACCTGGTCACGCTCAAGCTTTAATTCATGAAATCTTCGGACGCGATCATTTCCTACTTTTTCTCGCCGCGAAACTAATACTCGCGCTGATAAATGCAAGAGTTGGCTATTGCGTTCATTGGCAACTCTAAATTGCAGTGAATAACCTGAACGATAGGGGGAAATTAACGCGTTCTTGCTATACAAAAGCTGCGCAGTTGGTCGAGAAAATCGCGCAAAGAATAACCCTGTTGCCAGCGCCACGGTCATCAGTCCGGTGATTGCTTCGAAAGTGACAATAAAGTTCGCCGTGAGGTTATTTGGCCCAATTTGACCGTAGCCGATTGTTGCCAGTGTTTGCACACTAAAGAAAAAGCATTCCAGGAAATGACCAATTATAGTTGGGCTTTTTAATCCATTCAGGCCGTCTTTCCCTAAGAGAAAATAGGCAGAGCCAAAAACTAAATTTAAAGCAAGATAAACAAGTAAAATTAGTCCGAGAAATTTCGCCCAACTAATGCGAATGCAATACTGATAAAGTGTCTGGTTACGAAAAAAAGATAGTCCCGTGCGTTTTACGTTGAATGTCCCGTCAATATTCAACAAGCGTGCTTCACTACGCTTTGGAGCATCGTTACCAAATCCAAGATCTGGGGCTGTCCATTCTTTTTCTTCAGATTTAATCATTTAATTTACAATTTCAACCTGGGGTCGAGCTTGATTTTCTAGCGTAGCTAAAACAATTTTGCTTACTTCACGCATTTTAAGCGCCGCCTCAGAACTATCCTGCAAGACAAAGGGCCTGCCTGAATCAGAGTTCTCGCGCACTGCAATTTCTAGCGGTAGTGATCCAAAAAATGGCGTATGATATTGCGCAGCAAGTTCCTTGCCGCCGCCGCTTCCAAAAACTTCTAGAACTTCACCGTTAGGAAGCTTTAATCCGGCCATATTTTCGATTATGCCCAACACCGGCACATCTACTTTTGCAAACATATTAATCGCACGACGCACATCGACAAGAGAGACTTCCTGAGGAGTAGTTATCATCACCACGCCAGACATTTTTACGAGTTGAGACATCGAAAGCTGAGCATCACCTGTACCTGGGGGCATATCAACTACCAGTACGTCAATGCCACCCCATTCCACATCTTGAAGTAATTGCTGAATCGCCTTACCAAACATCGGACCGCGCCAAACAACCGCGTCATCGGGATTTTTAAGAAAAAACGCCAGCGACATATATTTCACACCGTGCTTTAACGGCGGAATAAACTTGCCCTCATGATTTGCCTGAATTTCTCCACCACCCATCATTGTCGGGATACTTGGTCCATAGAAATCAATATCTAGGAGACCAACTCGAAGCTTTTCGAAATTCGCTAGCGCCACAGCCAAGTTCACAGCAATAGTAGACTTGCCAACCCCGCCCTTACCACTTGCTACTGCAATAATTTTTTGCGCGATCATATCAATTCTTTAATGGCTGATTAAAAATGAAGGCCCCCTGTTTTTTTACGACAAGGAGCCTTACTAACAGGTTATCAATCGTCTCGACTAGTCAACTTGTCGGCGTAGAAAAGTAGGAATTTCGTATTTTTCATCTTCTTCTCCACTAGGCATAGCTTGTGCTTGCATCCGCTTACGCTTCATCATTTCGTCGAAATTTTCGCGCTGTTGACGTACAAAAGTCGGCACATCTAAATCGCGCTCACCTGCACGTGTATCTAATCGAGGAGTTACGCTTGCAGTAGGAATTGATGGACGGCGCTGAGCGACATCACCAAAACCAGTGGCAATTACAGTCACGCGCACAACATCTTTAAGCTCTGGGTCAATCACCATACCCCAAATGATGTTTGCGTCATCATGTGCTTCGCTGTGAATTAATTGTGCAGCTTCGTTGATTTCTTGCAGCGTTACATCTGGACCTGCAGTCACATTAATGAGCACGCCCTTAGCACCATGGATTGAAATATCTTCAAGCAATGGACTAGATACTGCTTTTTCTGCGGCTTCAACGGCACGGTTCTCACCATGACCTTCGCCAGTTCCCATCATCGCCATACCCATTTCACTCATCACAGCCTTAACGTCAGCAAAGTCAACGTTAACAAGACCTTCAAATAAAATCAGATCTGAAATACCGCGCACCGCTTGATAGAGCACATTGTCCGCCATGCGGAATGTATCCAACAAAGTTGTATTGCGTCCGGCAATCGAGAGTAAGCGTTGGTTAGGAATGGTAATCAATGTATCAACTTCGCGCTTGAGCGCTTCAATGCCAGCGTCAGCATTAGTCATGCGGCGTTTGCCTTCAAAAAGAAACGGTTTAGTTACTACACCAACAGTCAGTGCTCCCATTTCTTTAGCGATTTGCGCGACGACATGAGCTCCACCACCGCCAGTTCCACCGCCCATTCCAGCTGTGACAAACACCATGTCTGCTCCAGCAAGGGCCTGCTTAATGTCTTCAATGCTTTCCTTGGCTGCGCCTTCTCCAACGAGTGGATTTGCACCTGCACCCAAGCCCTTAGTTAAGGCCAATCCGAGTTGTAGCTTTGATTCAGCGCTAGATGACTTCAAAGCTTGCGCATCAGTGTTCGCAGCAATAAATTCTACACCCTTCAAGCCAAGTTTGATCATATTATTAACGGCATTACCGCCTGCGCCACCAATACCGATAACCTTAATGCGCGCACCGAGTGGATCATTACTATAGTCGCGTCCATCATCAGCAAAATTACTGAATGGCGAGCGTGTCGGCGTTGACGTGCCGGAGACATGAATTGTCTGAGCAAGTTTTACTTCACCCTGTTTTGCCTCGTTTGTTTTTGTCTCAATGGTTGAAGTGGAGTTATTTTTATTTTCAGACATAGGTACTACTTGCTCCTCTTTTAGGTTGTCTATTGTTTGATTCTTCTCGAAACTAAATTCCTGCTCGGTTGATTCATAACTTGCAAATTCAGTTACTGGATTTGCAAATTCCATTTCTGTGCGCGCTAAATTTTCCACACTTGAAGTGCAAACTTCGGCGGTGTCAGATAATAGATCTTTATCGTTGGGAGAAAAAGTGTCTGGGGCAGAATTCTCAGAAAAATTTTCAACTGACCCGCCGCTTGGAGAACTAGAATTTGAAAAATTAAGCCCCAAATTTGCATTTTGCCTGCGTTTACGACGTTTACTGCTTTTTCCCATTGTAAATTCCCTAAGCAATATTTGTTAATTTACATGTAATATCCTGTATTTCTTCAGAATATCCATGTTCAAATAAAAATTACATGGTTTTACTAGCAAAGTTTTATGTTTAGTTCAACTAATTTAAATAAATATCTTGATAGATATACTTTTACAGTATATTTGTGCCTTTATTCTTGTTCCAAGTATTAGCGACTGAGCCTGCTCACGCTACTATCTGGCTTAAGTATTTTGAGGTCTAAATTAGCTGTATTGTGGAGGACCGTGGCTCAAAAATCTAACATTGTTGTCGGCTTAGACATTGGAACAACCAAAATTGCCGTTGTAGTAGCCGAGCGTACTAGCTCTAGTAAGTCTGAGAGCAAACTCGATATCATAGGTGTGGGCACACATCCCTCAACAGGACTTCGTAAGGGAGTTGTGATTAACATTGAGGCCACCGTTAATTCAATTAGGCGTGCAGTTGAAGAAGCGCAAATTATGGCGGGCTGCCAAATTTCTAGCGTCTATGCTGGCATTGCCGGCAGTCACATCAAGAGTTTTAATAGTCACGGAATTGTTGCTGTCAAAAACAAGGAAGTCACACCAAAAGATGTCGAGCGCGTAATTGATGCAGCGCGCGCGATTCCGATCCCACCGGACAGAGAAGTTTTACATATCCTCCCACAAGAATATATAGTGGACGATCAGGATGGCATTCGTGATCCGATCGGCATGGCTGGAGTGCGCCTTGAAGCTAAAGTGCATATCGTCACGGGTTCCGTTTCTAGTGCGCAAAATATTGTAAAGTGCGCAAATCGAGTTGGTTTGAATGTATTAGACATTGTGCTCGAGCCGCTTGCATCAGCAGAAGCTGTGCTTTCACCTGAAGAGAAAGAACTTGGCGTTGCGATGATTGATATTGGTGGTGGCACAACCGATATCACGATCTTTCACGACGGCGCAGTGAAACACACTGCAGTACTACCTATTGGCGGCAACCATTTAACCGCTGATATCGCTGCAGGGTTAAGAACTCCAACTTCATCAGCAGAGGCGATTAAGAAAAAATACGGCTGTGCACTTGCTTCACTAGTTGCCAATGGTGAAATGGTTGACGTGCCTTTAACTGGTGGCCGTGAACCGCGCAGCATGACTCGCCAAGCTCTAGCTGAAATCATCCAACCACGCGCCGAGGAGATTTTCACTTTAACTCACCGTGAACTGCTACGTTCTGGCCTAGATGAATTATTATCAGGCGGGGTAGTAATTTGTGGTGGAAGTTCTTTACTTGAAGGCACTGCTGAACTCGCTGAACAGATCCTCAATATCCCAGTGCGCAAAGGATCGCCAACGGGCGTGGGCGGATTGATTGATGTGGTCAATTCACCAGCTTATGCAACTGGCGTGGGGCTAGTGCTTTACGGTGCTCAAGAAGGCGAATATGAAGCCTTGAAAATAAGTCACGATCAGTCGCTCTTTACTAAAGTTAAAGCACGAATGATCGAGTGGTTTGCTGATCACTTCTAGCGCTTAGATTTAGCTAGGCTATCAACAATCAACTTAATGCTTTCTGGCGTAAAAGGAATCTCGATCTTAATTTTATTAATAAACACTGTCGGTGTTGAGTTCACCCCAATATCGCCACCAAGCTTAGCATCGCTAATGACCTGCTGAATCTCCTCGTGGTCATTCACGCACTTTAAAACTTGAGTGGGATTTGCTCCGATACTAGACAATACCTGAGTGGCGTTATTTTCATTCACACTATCTGCAATGATCGCAGCATAAATTTCCCAGAAATAGTCGGGCCTTTCACGTCCTGCACATCGTGCTAGCTCAGCAAAGTAGCACGCCTGCGGATGCATTAGCGTTGTCAGATTTGGATTACACTCTTGATGTAAGGGAAAATTCTTATAAATAAATTTTACTTTAGTTTTATATTCTTCAATCAGGTCATCAAAAAAACCAGAAAGTTTTCTACATCCAGGACATTCAAAGTCGCTAAACATTACAATTTCAACTGGCGCATCTACGTCACCTTTATAAAAATCACGTTGATCGTCGATTTTTAATTCTTGACTCGGAGGCGTATTCAACCAATGCTCAAGAGCTAAGCGGCTATCATGCAGCTCTTTATGACTATTTATATCGACATATGCTAAGGCGAGTTGATTTGAAAAATACGTTAGCGAACCTACGCAGATTATTCCGAAGATAATTGAAGCAATTACTGAGAGAAAAGTCGTTTTTGCTTCGACAGCTGATAAGCCTGTGATCAGCAGTTCACTTAGCCTGGGCCTCTCAACTTGTAGATTTTCCCTTTTCCATTTGATGACAACAGCCGCGAAGGTAAGATTAACAACATAGATAAATGTACAGAAAATGCAGATTTTTTTGATGATTACGAATGAAATTATAGCAAAAACCACTGTCGCGAAAATGAGTAGGTAACTCCAAAAGCAAGCAAAGTTAAATTGCCTTTGAGTATCCGCACGATAGCGCTGCAGACCAAGTAAAATAAAAATATACGTAACGACTGCGAGCACAGGATTTGGAATGCCAAAAATCTCTGAATATTGGCTCTTTGCTATTGCGGAACAATCGACTATTTCATTTAAATGGCAGAATGATAGATTACCTGAAGACAAGCCATATTTAACTTGGTTATGTTCCCATAACAGTACGAGGCTTATAAGGATCCCGAGAATTGCAAGAAAACGAAGTCGTAACGTCATCGAATATAAAAAAAATAAATTCACAGTGGAAAATACCACTGACAGTCTTCTTTTACACAGCAATTGTCATTGGCGCAATGATCTGGTCGGGGCAGTCCGAGCAGCGTTCGATTTATGACCGTTTTGTCGTTCGGTATGACGGAATCGTGATTGCCGCTAGCGATTTTTCACAAACAGCAGAATTTTTATCTCAGATTTTGGATTTTGAAGAAATCATCACAAAGCATGCTGAGCTAAAGGCATTTTTGGGCCCTGACAAGCGGCGCCTACTGTTAAACGCAAGCGCTAAGCCTGTTATTCTTGTCTATAGGATCAAGACTTCAATCAAGAAATTGCATCAATTATTAGCCAAGCGCTTTGCGAAGAAAGACATCGGTGAGGTGCGAGAGTTAATTACGAATACTCTTTTAGCGGCGTCTCAAGAACTTCCTGCACCCGGCTTATCAAATCTGATCACCAATGAACGTGGCACTGCTTTCGTAACTAAAGACCCAGGTGGAAATATGTATGTGTTCTGGGATGCCAAGCCTTTTTCACGACCCAATTTGACACGTCTACCGATTGATTAATTCAACGCGGACAGTCTCAGACTTATTCAATATTATAAAAAAACTTTCTTGGCCTGTAGCGTCTTTCCAGAGAAATCGTTTCTTTACCACTACGCAGCAGATCTTCATAAAAGACTTCAAAGTGTTTGGGATCGCTAACTTTATCTTTACCTACGGCGAGTATGATATCGCCTGTTTTTAAACCGAGTGGATTATCCCCTACTTCTCTAATCCTCAGACCCATGATTTTCTTTTCGCGATCGAGTTCTGTTTCAAGTTTTAGCTTACTATTTTGCTGAAACGATTGAACGGCTTTCTTCGTGAGTGAGAAGTAATCAACTAGTTTATTATCGAAATCTTTAACATCACGACCATTTGCCTGGACATAAACCTTCATCGGTCCTCGCTCTACGTAGGCAATTGGTTTATCTTGTGGAACGAGTTCGACTTTTGTAATTGCAGGAGATTTATTTTGCGAGCACGAAGCGAAGATCAAGAATAAAATGATTTGCAGTAAAGTTCTCATACGGATTTAGTGCATACTTAATAATTAAACACTGATTGTGCCCATAAAAGGCTATTGCTATTTTCGTTCAGAAGTCGCTTTTTATATGTACTAATTCAAATGCGGACCTTGTGCAATTTTTAAAACTTACGCAAAATGTGAGTGTAATAAAAAACCCCGGTGTTTTAAGCACCGGGGTTTGGAGTGTGGATGGTTCGAGCTAGTGTGACTGTAGGATTTTAACTTTCATTTTCCTGCAATCGAGTGTTCTGACGCTTGCTGGGGTGCAATATTCAAGACCATAAAAAAAATAATTCTATGTCCGATATCAGGGACAGAGCTCTTCAGCTAACCTATTGGCTCTCAATAGCTTTTTGTATTTGCACTGTAATTTGGACGCAAATTGTTCCATTGACGCAAGCATTAAGTGACGGCCAACTTGTGTATGGAGAATATGGCACGAATGATTTTATTGAGTATTGGTCGGCCTGGCATGCGTATGCGGCTGGTCTAAATCCGTACGATCCGTATGTCATGCAAGCGACCCAGAGGCTTGTGGATCCGAGTATCGACGTACCGCTAATGATGTGGAACCCACCTTGGATTTTAACGCTTTTTAGCCCAATTTTATCGCTGAGCTTTAGTACTGCGGCAATACTTTGGTTGATTGTTAATTTTTTAATTTATCTAATCGCTGTGCGTTTATATTCGAATGACAAAGATGCGTTATTGCTATCACTTTTATTTGCACCATTTTGGCATTCAATGTTTGTCGGCCAACTCGGATCTTTTTTGGCACTTGGTGCAGCCTGCATTTATCGTGGACTAATCTCCCGTATTTCAATCTTAATTGCTGTCGGCATTCTTTTCCTAAGCCTTAAACCTCATTTTTGCATTCCACTAGCAATATTTATTTTTTGGAAAGAGTTTTTTCATGGAGATAAAGCCATAGTTGCCCGTACAGGATTAATATTGCTCCTAATGTTACTTATAATTTGCACGCACATGATTGAATTACTTCAGGCCTGGAATCAGGCAATCAATTCAGCTACGGCAATTGCTCTAGTTCCACATCCCAAAGCTTGGCTTAGCTTAACCCTAGTTAGTTATATGCGCAGTATCATCCCTGAAATCTGTGACGTATATTTACAGCGAATATATCCAATTATTCCTTTTATATGCGGACTATTACTAATAATATTTAATTATTACACTGCTAGACTAGAAAATAATATTAAAACGTTCTCTCTGATCCTATTTTTAGTAATAACCAATGCTCCTCTAGCATGGGTATTTGATTATGCGATAATTGCGCCGCTTGCTGTACGCTGGCTGGAAAACAATAACAAAACTAGGTTCCAAAGTATTTTAATTCTACTAATTCAAGTTTACTTATTTTATGTTATCACACAGCAACCACAAGAGCATCATAATTTATGTTGGCTTGTTATATCGATCTATGTGTTTATTATTTATAAATATCAATGCTGCATGCGTAACTTTAAAAAATGAATACCTTATTAGAAGTAAGAGTCGAACGTGTTAATTCGCTAAATAATTCGTTCTGGGATGAGTTTGTTGATCAGTCAAATAATGGAACAATTTTTCATAAACTAAAATTTCTAAGCTATCACCCCACTGACCGCTTTGAATTTCATAATCTAAAATTTACTGATCACAACGGCAACATCAAAGCGATCCTTACTGGCGTCGAGAAAGATGGTAAATATATTTCATGCTTAGGTGCAAGCTATGGCTCATTAATTTGCCGCGACCTTTCATTGATTGAATATGAAAAAATTTTTGATTGCCTAGAAGACTATGCAAGACAAATGGATTGGTTAGAGATAAGGCTAACCCCCCCACCTTTATTTTATCAAAAGAACTATAATCAAGTTGAAGAATTTCTCTTACATTATAAAGGCTACATCCCGACCGTAAGCTTAATCACTCACGCCGCAGATTTATCGCGCTTCACCTCTCGTGAAGACATAGATCAACTCATCTCAGATGCACACTATCGAGCAATTAAGAAATCTTTTAATTCTGAAATAAGAGTAAATTTTTCAGATGATTGGGACAGCTTCTATCCAATGCTTCTCGAAAACAAATCAAAATTTGATGCACATCCTACTCACACGTTAGAAGAATTAGTCAAATTACATCAACTATTCCCAATGGAAATAAAACTGCTCAATGCCTATGATTCATTGAACAATAATATTGCAGCACTTGTTTTATTTAGTTGCAACACTGAGGCGGTTTTGGCATTTTATATCGCGCATTACTATAGATACCAACAGCTACGCGCAGTTAATAGACTGTTTCTCGAAGCTATGGTTTGGGCAAAAGAGTCGGGCTATAATTGGCTCGATTTTGGCGTTTCAATGAATACACAGTCAGATAATTTGATGGAGCCCAGTCGCAGTTTGATCTTTTTTAAAGAAGGAACCGGTGCGCAAGGTTTCAGAAGAACCACATACGTTAAGCAGCTAAAATGAAAATAGCACTATTTTGTTCAGGCGATACTGGCGTGGTGGCAATTGAAGCTATTGACGCCTGTCTCAATGTGAGTGATTTACTAGTCATTACATCCACAAGAATGCCAAATATCCCATCAAAACTAAGAGTCAATACTGAGATGCTTATTTTTGATGGTAGTTTCGCTCAGATCCAAGAGCGGCTAAAAAAAACCAAATATGATCTAGTAGTTAGCTCTGCGTTTGGATCTTTAATTCCAGCATCAGTCTATGAACTTGCTCGGCATGGAGGAATTAATATTCATGCAAGTTTGCTTCCTAAATATCGAGGTCGCCATCCACTAAACTGGGCTTTAATTAATGATGAATTAGAAACTGGAGTCAGTATTCATAAATTATCTAGCCGATTCGATGAAGGAGAGATTTTTCTACAGAAACGCTTTTTAATCGATGACAATGATAATATTAATACTATCAGAGCAACTGCTCTCAACATCGGAGCTCAATTACTTAAGCAAATCATTAGACTAATTGACAGCACAGGAGGTTTACCTGAAAGCTTCAAGCAAGATCCGAAAGAAGCCAGCTACGCTCCATTACGCAAGCCTGAAGACGGAAATATTTCATGGTCTGATTCAACTCGTAAAATTTTCTCCAAAATTAGAGCCTTGCTGCCACCTTATCCCGGTGCTTATTGTCTTCGTAACAACGGACAGAAAGTTACTTTCAAAAATTACTACATTCACAAGCAACCTGGTCAAGTCATATTAAAGCATCAGAACTATCACTTAATAAGCTCCAGAGACGGGGTTATATTAGTTGAAGCAGACTGCGATTTAGCAATTGGTGAAAATTTACTAGATGGTTAATCAAAATAAAATATCAGAAGAAAAGGGCTTAATAATCATTACATGTTATAATCAATGTATTGAAATCGAGAAAGTCATAAATTCATGCATTGCGCTTAGACGCCCAGAAACAATATTAATTGTTGATGATGGATCAACTGATGGCTCAGTCGAAATAATCCGAAAAAGTGGGCTAC
Organism: bacterium; assembly: GCA_016786595.1. NCBI lineage: Bacteria > bacterium. The sequence continues at coordinate 50,310 of JAEUWB010000053.1, forward strand.
AATTCATCTCGCACACCCATAATCAGGGCGTTGGCGCAGCAATTCGCACAGGATTGGAGTATGCATTAAAGCATGACTACAGTTACATTGCGCTGGTTTCTGGCAATGGGAAGTCACCTCCCGAATTTATCAAAGACTTAGTTGACCCGATTTTAACGAATCAAGCAGATTATACGACCGGCAGTCGTTTTATCCCAGGTGGAAGTAGTCCCGGGTTACCACTTTTTCGAAAGATAACTATCCCAATTTTTTCAAACATTGCTAGTATAATTTTGCGTAGAAAATTTACCGATATTACATGTGGATATCGTGCATACCGCCTGTCCTTTTTGATGCACGCCTCAGTTCATATTTCACAATCATGGCTCGATCGCTATGAGCTCGAATACTATTTACATTACTATGCTTGCAAGTTGAAACTTAGAATTAAAGAAGTCCCAGTTACAATTAAATACGACCATTTGCATAAATCTAGAGTATCCCATATCCGCGTCATGCACGATGGATGGTCAATCATCAGAACTTTTCTCTTACTGCCACTTGGGCTGAAAAAATAATTTTAAATAAAAATATTTTTTACGATCAACCCAATAGCACCCCAGCTAGAACTAAAATAGAAATTAACAGAGGCATTTAATAATAGAAAATTTAAAAGTATTAAATAAGATATAAATGTAAATTGATATCTATGAGATCTACAGTTCATACAAATTGCAAGGCCTAAGGCTGCAGGTAAAGCATATCGCCCCTGAAACTGACTCCCCACAACATCATACCAATAGTAATCAACTCCGATTGTAAATGCTATATATAAAAAAAAGTAAATGCAAGAAAATTTGCTGAACATATACTGATCTAAACATCGCGGCCGCATAAAGGTAAGAATAATTCCGAAACAAGCAAAAATTGTGGCAACCCAATAAAAATAAATTTGTAGTCCAAATTGCATCCAACCTAATGCGCCCCAATAACCTGAGAGAAAATCGGGCAAGCGAGTCCATAATAAAGAAACGTATTCAAACATTGACACGTCAGCTGGTTTTGCTCCGTGAAACTGCAAAATCGGAGGTGACCACTTCAAACGCAAAAAGTATAAAACTAAAAGACTTACACCTCCTATCCCTGCGCTTTGATAGATTGCAGGCCTTGTCTTATGTTTGAAATATATTCCTTCGAGTAAAATCAAAGTCGGATAGAGCACTAAAGCAGCTGGTTTAATCAGATTGCAAATTAAAGTACAAAACCACATGCCAGCAGCTAGAGAACCACGACAATGGTATTTGTAAGAGTAAATCATTACCAGCAGTCCGCAGGGTATTAAAATTGAATCCGGATTAATGCTCGATGATAAAAACGGCACCATTGGGTTCAGCAGTAACCATGTAAGTAGGTAATTACTTAGCCCCACCTGTGTTAAGTTTATTTTAACAAGGATCCACAAACATGCTGCTAGAAAACAAGTCAGGATGCGAAGTAACAGAAAAATAGAGTATTCGCTTTGCGGCGCAATGAAATTGCTAGTAATATTTTCACAATAGTGTAGCAATAAATAATAAATTGCCGGGTAGGCAGCAGCGGTGGTTGTGTATGATTGCGCCCTAATAGCCGATTCACTTTTAATATTAAGTAAGTACTCAAGCTCAGTATCATTAAGCTTTTGTTCTTGCACATAGTCTCGGCCTGTAATTCTTTCTAAAACAGGATCGTTATACAATTTAATAACAGCATTAACCTTAAGCTCAATGTTTTGAACAGGGAGTCCCGGTAAAACATACAAACCAGACTTAATGCTTAGATAACGTACATAATGAGCATATTCATCCGGCGCCTGAAAAGGTGGCTTGACCAGAGCCCAAAACACGAAATACGTAAATATTAAGACACATGTTAAAATATTCTCTCGCATAGAAAATTATAATTACCTTTTCAAGCCGAATAGGTAGATTGCAGGGTCTCTTTTTCTGCTTACATTAAAATTAAGTTCAGAGAGAAATTCCGCATCATAATTTAAGCCGTTGACGCCACCAACTAATTGATAATGAGAAGAAATTTCATTCATTATGATACTTGAATATTCGTCGAATGCATCGGTAATACTCCTGTAGAAATAGGAGTTCTCAGCAAGTGCAATTGCTATATACTTTGGTGGATTTGAACTAAGTTCACTTTTAAATTCTTCTACATATCGCTTCGTTTCGGATGTTTTTAAAGCAAGCGGTGCTTGAATGATGTAGCGTGAAGAGCTAAGCCGTTTAGCATACCATAAAATCTCAGGTTCTAGCCCTGCAACTAATATACGATCATTCTGAGTAGTTAACTCATTTAAGCGCTCACCTATTTTTTTTGCACCTGTAAAATTATTATTCGACTCGTTGTATATGAACCAAGAATATAGTTCGGGCTTAAGTAATATATATTGCAAACTCGGGGAAATACTAAAAGTGAAAATTACAGCTAGAACTGCTATCCGGTCTCGAGTTGAATGTGATGTATAAATATTAGCCAATAAATAGGCAAGACCTATGCTTGCGATGAGAGCTATATATGGAACTAGCATGATCGCGTAATGTGGGAATACCGACCACCGCATAACCAAAATTGAAAGAGTTAACAAACAAAGTGGTAAAATATGGTTTTTAGATTTAAGCTGCCCATAAAATCCGAGTATCAAGAAAAACACAAGAACACTTGACTCCCTCATATTCACATCTAAAGCAGCCCAGGGTTCAAAAAATTGAATATATAGGCGATTAAATCTAACAACGGAATCATACATAGCATATATAGCATCTACACTAAGAAAAGGCGCGAGGATCATCAACATAGCAGCCGCGCCTCCAAGAACAACAAAGAATAAACGGGTAACTGCCAAATTAAATTGAACCTGATAGGCCCAGCACAATACCAATAGGACTGTTGCTGGCATGCATATCGGTTTAGTAAAAAGCGCAATCGCTAATAGTGCGCCAAAAATCGCCGACTGCAGTGAATCACTTTTGCGAGCAAAATAATATCGCTCCAATGCAAGAGTGAGAGGTAAAATCATAAAAATTTCTGTATTGGCAACGAATGCAAAGAAGCTAGGAAGAGACAATAGACCAAAGTTGAAATACGCACCGACCCAAAAATATTCTTTTCCAGTGAATTTGGCTGCAATCTTTGCGACAAGTAGCGAAGTGATAATGGATGATAAAAAAGCCAACAGTCGAAATGGTAAAATGGGGTGGTCGCTAAGCATCATTCCAAAGCGATAAATGTGGATAATCATTGGTGGCTTTTGCAGAAATGTATCAACGTAAGGCAGCATGCCTTTGGTCATAATCCAGGCGCCATAGGCATACTCACCTTCATCGCGTTCTAGTGGTGCTGTGAATGTATTCCAGCGCATCAGTACGGCAATACTTAGAAATATTAAAAAACCTAAAAACTGCTTTTTAGAAAAACTAGCAGTCATTATGATTTTGCTTCGACTAACGCCATCCAGGCAACAAGCTCGGCCCGCGGTACAGTTCTCATTAATGCAAGATCGAGCTTGCGTAACGGCAGAAGAAGGAAAAATAAAATGCCTCGAGTAAGACGTGCAAATAACAATGGAAGCAGAAAAGGAGTAAGAAAATAATAGGCTGTCACTTTAGATTTATTACATTTCGATAATACACTATTAAGTTGCGACATTGAGAGGTAATTAGGAGATGTCTGGGAAAACTTTGAGCCAAGTAAACGATATAGGATTGCCACTGGATGATGTTTTAATGGTTCAACGATTATCGCAGCCCCTGCTTGTTTAATCACTCGTAAAAGTTCTTTAATTTGCTCAGCAGCGCGCATATGCATCAGCACTAATGACTGGTAACTTACACCAAAGGCATCGTCTCTAAACGGCAAGCAATGCGCGTCAGCTAATACGAAAAAGGCATTCGGAAATGCCTTGCGCGCGCGTTTAAGACCTTCAAGCGAAATATCTACTGCAACAATTTTGCATCGCGCGTCACTGAAGCGACCTAACTCAGATCCTGGCCCACATCCAATTACAAGCAGCGGTCCAAACTCTTCATACTTACGCACTCGCTCACGAGCATCACTTAACAAATCACCACGCACTCGATTTAGATCATTTTCAAATTGCTCATCATTTGCATGCGCAGTCCAAAAATTGTCGTAAAACGAACGCACGTCTCCAGTTGATTCACGTCGTTTGTCTTTACCATTCATAATTCGTTACTTCTCAGATGCATTTAAATCACAACAGTAATCAATCTGATACAGTTTAAATACTCAGGTCGACTCGACTTTGCCATAATTGTTCAACAGTTTTATCGATTTTAAAATTACTCTCATCAATGCCGCTTTTTTGAGAGAATCAACTAACAATTCTCATTCTGCCACTAAACCAGAGCTAGCACCAGATAGTGAACTGCACTTTTTTTCTAGATGAAATTCAAGTCGTTAATGGCTGGGAGCCTTTTGTCAACCGCTTACTCCGCACCAAAGATTATTATGTTTATATCAGCGGCTCTTCAGCAAAACTATTAAGCAAGGAAATCGCTACCTCAATGCGGGGTAGATCACAGTATCGAAATGTTCCCATTTAGTTTTAAAGAAATACTGTCTGCTGAAAATATTAAATTTAAAAATGCGAATACTAATGAGCAAGCAAAGATATTGAGCCGTTTTAGGAAATACACCAAGGAGGGTGGCTTTCCAGAAATACTATTCGAAACAAAAAATAAACAGATTCCCGTACTGCAGGAATATTTTAGTGTTTTGCTGTATCGTGACATTTTTGACCGCTACAATCCTAACAACCCACAAGCTGTAAGTGAAACATTTAAAACTCTTTTCAGTCAAACGTCCTCATTTTACACAGTAAATAAGCTTGTTGCAAAAATTGCTTCTCTCGGATTAAAAGTTAGGAAGGATGAAATCTCGGACTACATCGACTGGGCAGAAGATTGTTATGCATTATTTTCGGTACAATTATTGTCCCCTTCATACTCCCGCAGACAAGTAAATCCAAGAAAAATATACAGTATCGATAATGGATTAACATCTGCCCTGAACGTAGCATTTTCAGAGAATAAAGAGTTATTGTTAGAAAATGCAGTCTTCCTGGAACTTAGGAGAAAAACAAAAAACATTTTCTATTATAAAAGCAAAGCTAATTATGAAGTAGATTTAGTAGCCGAGATTAGTAATAAATATAAGTTAATTCAAGTTTGCGAAAGTCTTAAAAATGAAGCCACTAGGCGTAGAGAATTAAGAGGCTTGCAATCTGCAATGAGAGAGTTATCGATCAAACATGAGCAAATAGTTAGCATGGATGAGCGTGAAGAAATAAAACTTCCAGAGGGTCTAATTCAAGTAATTCCAGCCTGGGAATTCTTCACTATTTAGTCAGTTTCCAGTACATATTAACTCTCGCCCGCTGGGGAACAATACTTTCGAGCCAGAATAATGCATTAATAACTAACCTCGGTAAGTAACGATAGATTAACGGAGTAAAGAGAAACGCACCCTCCTCGACTTCAATTTGATAGCCAATCTTCTGGGCCACCTCAACAACTTGTCGTGGGGCATGCAGATAGACATCTCCTCCGCAAAATCTTGACACTCCAGGAATTGATTTTGGACTCCACGTCGCAGTATTGCCAACTAAACTACCGCCGGGCTTTAAGACCCGATACACTTCCTTAAAAAATGGTTCGAGACTCTCAATATGAAAAAGAAAACGCAAAGTCACAACTGCATCTAATGAATTATCTGGAAATGGCAATTGAAAGGCATTTAAGCGGGTAGCATGATTGATTCGACCTGCAGACTTCGAAAATAGTAACATTGGCAATGAATAGTCACCGGCAATCACCTTTGCCGCATTGCTTGGCCGATCCAATAAGCGCTTAGTCAGTCGACCTGTCCCCGAAGGAACATCAAGAATTAATTTAGCATCACCGAGTAAGCGCACACAAATTTCACACTCACGTTGATCTACATACTGACCACCGGCTCCGCCAAAGCGCAAATATTCATAGCGCTGAACTACGTCAGGTAAGGAGTAATATTCTTGCTTTTCTGCTAAGGTCATCGGCATATGACTAAACTCTGATAGAGCTTTAAATATGCCTCGCCAATAGCTTTTGGCGAAAGTCTTTTTTCGTAATATTCTCGCTGCGAGTGCTTCATCGAAGTTAATCTACTTTGATTCTCACATAATTCTACAATTTCGCGAGCTAAACTATACACCCCGCCTCGCTCCCATAATATGCCCCGCTCACCTCCTCCCAAAAGTTCTCGATAGCACGGAAAATCCGAGGCAATTACTGGAAGACCTAAACTAATCGCCTCAAGAATTGTATTGGGAAACATTACCGTTCCAAAACTTGCACGGTACGGCATCACTAATACACTTAACGCTGACATAAATGCAGAAACATTTACTTCTCCAAGTATGCGTACGCGCCGTTTTAGTTCACCAGGAATTGAAGCTTCAAGCTGCTCACGAGAGCCAAGGCCACTATGTGCGAGGCAAAGATAGTAATCATCCGGCAAATACTTCAAGGCTGAGACAAGTTGGTCAACACCCTTAACATAGAAAAAATGCCCAAGGTTCCCAATGAGCTTTGCGTTATCCGGGATAGCATGTGCATGATAAAATTCTTTAGGGTCAAGATAAGTCATTGGGCGACACAAATTAGAAATCACATGAACTTCCCGTTCGGCATAGCCCAGAGAAATTAATTCACTTTTTTGAGTTTCAGCAGCAACAATATAAGCCTTAACAGTGTTTGCACGGCTCGACTTCTTACGTGCAAAATATCGATTATTAATCAGCATGCGCGGGCCAAAAAAAGCCGGATCTTTAAAACAATGCTTAATTAAGCTTAAGCTGGACTGGTCAAGCAAAACTCCATCGAAAAAGACAACAACAGGAATATTTACGAGCTTGACTAAGCGCTCAGCTAAAAATGAAAATGCTGGTGAGGGTAAATGCAATTGAATTAAATCTAAATTCTTAGCATTTTGTGCCACGCGTTGAGGAATATTTAATAAATTCTTGATTTTAAAAAAAAGTCGCTCTTTGTGAGAGTCGATTTCGGAGCCCGTCTTTTGCAGTGAATCACCCAGAGTTATAGCCAAACCCTGCTTTTGCAACAACGCTGACAAATTTCTAATACTTTGGGTTTCACCTGAAATTGCGTATTCAAGATGAAAACTAAAAAGGCCAACTTTCATTGACGACTTTTCCATGCCTGCTTAAGTTGAGCAGCTTCAGATCGGAAAGCCATTAGATTCTTAAAGTAAACCAGACTGTCTTTTAGTATTTTCACTGTCGTCCCTGTGGTATGGTCACGTAAATACAATGTAGGAACTTGATCGATTTTCAGTCCTGCATACTTGGCGCGAGCGCATATCTCAGTGTCCCAAAACCAATGTGGGTCCTTGATTGCCTCGAGCACGGGAATAATTTTCTCACGGTTAAAAAATTTAAAGCCAGTTTCCGTGTCTAGATCACCCAGTTCAAGAAAATAGTGCACCAGAAAGTGATAACCGCGGCTTAAGATCCAGCGATGTGAAATCCTGGGGCTGACTTTGTAGATTCGCCAGGCCATGCACATATCAACACCGGAAAGGACGCGCGAAACTATCTCCGGGATGTACCATGCAGCAGTAGCTAAGTCGATATCGACAAAGCCTGCGACCTTGCCTTTTGCAATCTTAACGCCATCGGTAACAGTCCGGCCGCGTCCAGCATTTTTTTCATGAAATAAATAGCGTAAGCGCGAATCTTCCGCGCAAAGACGTTGAATAATTTCACGTGTATTATCTTTACTACAATCATCGACAAAGATAATTTCATAATTATAGTTTGTACGATCGAGCACCTGCTTAATACGCGCAATATTACGTTCCAGAACTAACTTCTCATTGTAGCAAGCGACTACTAGTGATAGGTCAATTTGTTCCGCCATTTCATCCCTTTGGTGTCTTTTTTAGTTTATACAGACCGTATTTTCCAACCCCATAAACTGGTTCAGCATAATCGATCAAGGCCTGCCTAGGATAGACCTCAAATGAAAGGAACCCGAACGGCCCAACCACGATATAATCTGTGTCTTTTTCCCAAAATCGGTAAGCGTAATCTTGATTGGTTCCATCTAAACTGCGGTTCAAAAACTTATAGTGCACGTCTAATGGCGGAAATCGAGTAGTTCTATCTAACAAAAAAGCTATATCCCACTCATACGTCTCAATCTTCGCCGCGACAGGAATTTTTGCATTAATATATTGAGTAATTTGCGCTGCTGAGTTGTCAGCAGGTAAATTAATAAAATCGTTAATCAGATTCCTCATGCCAAATAAGCTTAAACAAGTAAGTGAGCCAATTAAGACTAAGCGCGTTGCAGCACTAACTACAGTAATCAATTCGTAGAGTGCCAAAGCAATAATCAAAGCAGTAAAGAAATAGCCGGGGAACCCGTAGCGCCACCAACCGATTGAGACAAACAAAAACCACGCTTGCCAACCAATCGCGATAGCAGCAATCTCCCAGCTCAACAGTGAGTTACGATAGTTCAGTTTACGAAATAAAAATATGCACGCTGCTAGAAGCGCAAAAAAAACAACTCGGCGTTGACTGTCGACAACATTACCTAAATCGACTGCATCTTTTCCACCCGCATGAACGATTAATCGCGTTGCAGCAACAGACAAGTATCCCATTTGTTCAAGAAAAGCATTGATGCCAACCGGGGCAATTAATAAGACCGTTTGCATGCCAATGATTAGCAAAAAACCCAGAACAAAAGTAAGTTGCTGGAGCAAACATGCCTTGACCTGCTTAAATTTATGCCAAGAAAACAGCAGTCGCACCAAAACCAATAGCGCGACCGCTAAAAGCATTTGAGGTTTCGCAGAAACGGCAAGGCCAGCAAATATTCCCGAAATGACATTTTGCTTACTGCCGACCTTCGCGCCATGAGCGTGCCAAATTAAGATGCTCGTCAGTAAATAGGTTGTGGCCGCAACTTCTCCCAACACATTCCTAGCAAATGCAGAGTAGCCAATCATTTGCAGTGGGTCCGTAACGATTAACGCAGCAGCAATTAACCCCACAGAGCTGTGCTTTAATCTTTCACCGAGTTTAATCACTAAGCAAATTGAAAGCAGCGCAAAGACTGCCATCACCAAGCGTGCAACGATCAAATCTACGCCAAAAATTTTAAATGCGCATGCAATTGGCAGAATCACGCTTGGTCCAACAGAAATATGCCCAATGCGAAAATAATCTAATAGATGAATTCCGTAGCGACCTTCATTTGCAAATGTCTTTGCAGTCGTAAGAAAAAAACCTTCGTCATACCAAATCGGAGGCAACTCGCCGATACGGTAGAGGAGTAACCATACCGTAAAAAGCAAAATTACCAAGCTCATCAGCTTAGTCGTACGCTGTGAAAGATTCTGATCACAAATCATTAGGTTTCTTTGAGGGCTTGTAAAAATACCTCAACTACACGTTCCTTTTCCGCTTGCGTCATATTTGCATAGATCGGGAACCTCAAAATTGACTGCGCTACTAGTTCTGTAATCGGCAAAGACGGCACAGTTTTGCCTGAATAAATTTCGCGGCGCGCAAAGGGCGAGGCATGCAGTGGTTGATAATGAGTTGTGGCTTGAACTTGATTTTTCTGCATGTAATCTAGAATACTGTCGCGGCGCTGCGGATCCAGCAGAACATAAAAGATGTGCCCATTGTGAATTGCTTTTGCGTGAGGCTTTACTAATTGCACTTCACCGGAACGAGAAAGATCAGCTAGTTGTTGGCGATACCACTCCCATGTATGCAAACGGTCGTCTGTAATTTCCTTTACACGTTTGAGCTGCGAGAGCAGTAAAGCCCCGAGTAAGTCAGATAAGATATAACTGCTTCCAATGTCGACCCAGGTATACTTGTCAACCTGTCCGCGGATAAATGCCGCGCGGTTTGTGCCTTTTTCGGCGATAATTTCAGCAGTATGAAAAAGCCCTTGATCGCGAGTTAAAAAAACTCCCCCTTCGCCACATCCAAGGTTTTTAGTCACATGAAAACTAATGCAGCCAGCATCGCTAACTAATCCTAGCGGCTCGTCTCCCCAAAATGCCCCAATTCCTTGAGCCGCATCTTCAACCACAAATAAACCGTGCTTTTTGGCAATTTGGCGAATTGCGTCCATATCACAAGAAACGCCCGCATAATGGACAACGAGAATCCCTCGCGTGCGTGACGTAATCAGTGATTCAATATGCTGGGGATCGATATTTAAATCATCCTGCTTGATATCGGCGAAAACACAGTTCGCGCGTTCTCGCACAACAGCATTAGCAGTTGAAGGAAATGAAAAACTCGGAACAATCACTTCGTCCCCTGGTCCAATACGCAACGACTCCATGGAAAGCTCTAATGCGTCAGAGCAAGAAGTTGTGGGAATTGAATGCGAAGCCGGATAGAGCTTAGAAAAGGCAGTATGCAATTCTTTAGTAATTGCGCCGTTTCCACCAATGCTTCCAGAGCGAGCGGCTTGTATTAACGCCTCGATATCGGACTCGCCTAAGGCGGGCTTAGAAAAAGGGATTTTTGAATTGAACGTGCTCAAACGATACTCCGATACTATGTTGCCAGGACATAGTATCGGTATCATGCGAAACCTACTCAAGCCATGTTTATCTGACTTGAGATATATATAGCTCTAGAATATTTTACCCAAGACATCCCCAATTCCCTTACCTATTCCATCACTAAAAAAGTCTCCAACTTTCGAGAAGATTTTACTAAAAAACCCGCCACTTTTCTTCTTTGATGGATTGATTGGGGGTGTTTGCATTCCACCAATAATTTTCTCGAGAAATGAGAATAACTGCCCGAGCGCTTGGTCGAGTAGCGTTTTAACCATGTCGCAAATTTGGTTGCCAACTTCATTTGGTAGATAAATTAAATCTGTCTTTGGACGACATGAACATGGTTGTATGTCGTTAACACCGGGAGCATTTTGCTTAATGATCTCAGCACTTAAGTTGCCTTGCACCTTAGGCATTTGATCATAACTAGTGGTAGATGAAGCTTGAATTGTCATAAATTTTCCTCTCTAAATCGAACTTGAATAATTAAAATAATGTCTTACATCTTTATATTCGGCCGGTTAGAGTCCGTTGTTGCCTCAAAATGAAAAAAAACATCATATTTTTTGCACTAATTTTTTCTGTATCATTTTTCTCGGCGCTACTGCTGACACCTCCCCAAGTTGCAATTCCCGGCTACAAGCAACTTACCCTTTCAGATTTCGCCTTCTGTATCACAGCAGCACAAGGTGTTTTCTTTGAAGGCGCAGAACATATTTATGTAATTGGTGAGATCCGTAACTTACTGCGTTTGCACTTCGAATCAACGCTTCAGCATGCGATGCCTTTTGCTCATCCGCCGACTGCATTGTTTTTATTTTTTCCCTTTGCGCTTTTGGCTAGTAAAATAAGTCTTTACAGCGCTCAGTTCGTCTGGACGATGCTTTCTATTGGAATTTTCCTCTATGCTTTGAGTTTGTCTCGACTACAATCTAGATCGAAGTTAATATCTCTCGTAGCAATCCTGACGATTCTATTTTCAAAAACAACAATCAATACCGTTCTAATCGGGCAGTCATCACTAATCGTAACTGGATTACTAATCCTGCTCTATGATTTAGCGAAAAACAAACAAACTCTTGCAACTACGACACTGTTGATATTTTCCGGTATCTGCTGTGGATTTAAACCACACTATGCTCTACTAGCACTACTAATCGCTCAGCAGCGACACTCCCTTTCCCTAGCTCTTAAAATATTGCTCGGATATTTATCGATCACACTTTTCGTCACATTTTTCTTATCGCCAAATTGGATTTATGAATGGCTACAAAGCTTAAAGCTTTTCACTGCAGAACCCAAAAACCCTTTGTTTCAAGCGGTGTTTGATCCTAAAATTATGTTCACATTTGCTCAGGTAACGCGTGATCTATTCGGCTATTTACCTGCACTCAGAATTTCTAATGCATTTAGTAGTCTTGGCCTACTAATTCTAGTAACTCAATTATTTCGAAATTCAAGAACTCCCCCAGCATGGCTAATATTTCTAAGCACATACTGGCTCTTTTCTCCGTATTTAAATTACTACGAAGATCTTGTCTTAGTGATCCCACTTGTGATGATCTTACGCGATCAACTCGCTAGCCGCAGGCTCTCGATTTGCTTACTTTTTCTGCTAAGTATCGTGCTGAATTATCAAATTTTCGCTTTATTAATAGCCCAGCAAGGAATCTATCTCGCAAAAGTCATCTATTTACTAACATGTTGTTGGATATTTTCCTCAACAACTGACGAGATCGAAGCAAGTAAGCTTGCCCCAGATCCATCGAGAATCTCCTGAAAAGATTTTGCTGCAACTGTCGTGTAAGGGCCAATCTGCTCACGTCTGATAGTTAGGGCATGCGCTACTGTTCCAAGTGCATTTCCCACTTCCTCAGCAAGCGAACGAACGTAGGTTCCGTGCGAACAGACTAGCGCATATGAAAGTGTGACTTGATCAACAAATCCCAAGTCAAGTTGGAATATTTCTATTTGTTTAGGCTCAAGCTTGACCACCTCACCTCGCCGAGCCAAGTCATAGGCGCGCTGACCATTAATTTTTTTTGCCGAAAACTGCGGAGGCATCTGCAAGCGCTTACCTAACAACTTCTGCGCTACATTTAAAAGCGTAGCACTCGATAGATCTTTGGGGATTTCAGCACTCTCAACAACTTCCCCAGATGCATCGCCTGTATTAGTTTTAACACCAAGCTTAAATTTCCCTGTATAAGTCTTAGGCAAAGTCATAAAGCTGTCTTGTAGCTTTGTAGCTTTACCGATCAGCACAATCAGCAGCCCCGTAGCATCAGGGTCTAGTGTCCCTGCATGGCCGACTTTAATATTCTTTTGCTTCAGTTCACGTCGCAAAATACCGCGAATTTTAGCGACTACCCCAAAGGAAGTAATTCCAGCTGGCTTATCAATCAATAAGATTCCAGAAATCATTAAAGGTTATTTATACTCTTTGATCGCCTTTAAGAGTCCGGCTTCGATTTGCTCTAATGAGCCGCGCATTTTGCAACCAGCAGCAGCAGGATGTCCGCCTCCGCCGAATTGACCGGCGATTTTATTGACATCAATGTCTTCACGCTTAGAACGCAAACTTGCCTTCCATAAAAACCCCGGCGCTTGAGACGGATCCTCAGACGACATTTCACGGATTAAAACCGCAACTTGAACGCCACTAATAGACCTAAGTTCGTCAATAATCCCATCTGTATCTTCAGGGATACAACCAGTCTCCGCTAAGTCTTTTAGCGTTAGACTAACATAGGCAGTCTGATCTAGGCGCTTGACCTTACTCAGTGCACGTGCACGTAATTTAAACACTCGCTCGGGAACATCAAAATAAAGTCGCTCAGAAATTGCATTCGGACTAGCCCCAAATGCTACTAATTGACTGGCATGAATATATGTCTCCGGCTTGGTATTACTATAGCGGAATGATCCTGTATCATCCATCACGCCAGCAAGTAATGCAGTCGCAATCTCCGAGCTCAAGGGGTAAACACCAAGAGTTTCAGCAAGAGATAAAATGATTTCTGAAGTTGAAGCAAACTCTGCATCAATGAAATTTTCCTTCGCCCAGCCTGAATTTGAAGCATGATGATCAATACAAATATTATTAGCGATTGAATCAAAATATTTTTGGTCTGTTACAGCTAGGCGTTTTACACTTGCAGTATCGGTGATAATTGCTAGGTCGACTGCCGTTCTGGGCAAAGTGTAAATTCCCTCAATTCCTGCAACAATAAATTCAAGCTTTTGCGGTAATTTCTCAGGGAAATGTAAATATGCGTTTTTCCCAGCTGCCTTGAGAATGCGCGTTAAGCCCGCGCTACTGCCTACCGCATCAGCATCCGGCATCAGATGACTTAACACTAGAATTGTATTTGCCTGTTGAATTCGTGAGCAAATTTCTGCGAGCGTTAAGGTTATAGACATATAAGCTTAGCGTTTGTCACCAGAAACGCGATCTAATAAGAGATCCATTTTTTCAGCAGCTGCAGGTGTTGGGTCAAATTGGAAATATATTTCAGGTGTATAGCGTAAATGCAACTCCTTACCCAATCGATAGCGTAGCTGGCCCTTAATGGCCTCAAGCTGTAACTCAATGTCGCGCTGTTCAGCTTCAGTAATACAGCCATTGATTGCGCCTAATGGTAACGCACTCCAGAAAACCCTAGCGCCACGTAAATCTTGAGACATTTTCACAGCTTGAATCGACACCAATTCCAGACCAGGCTGTCCAATTGAGCGCAACTCAGAACTCAAACAAGCAAACACTAACTCTTGCACACGTTGTTTACGAAAAGTTGCCATAAGACCTCAATACAATCGCCTAAACTGCGCGGATCTCTTCGATTTTAAATATTTCTAAAATATCGCCAGCTTTAATATCTTGATAGCCCTCAATCCCGATACCGCACTCATAGCCACTTTGAACTTCCCTGACGTCATCCTTAAAGCGTCTCAAGCTCGACATCTTGCCTTCATATAGAACACGATTGTCGCGTAATAAGCGTACAGAAGCTCCACGCTCGACCGAGCCATCTACAACATAAGATCCGGCAACAAGTCCAATCTTTGGAACTTTAAATGTTTGACGCACTTCGACGCGACCTAATGTCTTTTCACGAAGCGTCGGAGCAAGCATTCCTCTAGCAGCCTTCTCTACTGACTCGACTAATTCATAGATCACTCGATAGAACTGCACTTCAACAGAGAAATTCTCGGCCAATTCACGTGCACGTGAGTCAAACCCAATATTAAAACCAAGAATCACAGCGCCAGAGGCATGCGCGAGTTGCACGTCGGTCTCAGTAATTCCACCGACTCCGCCATGCACAACTTTAATACTAACTTCCTGATTTCCGGCTTTAAGCACTGATTCCTTGACAGCCTCAAGCGAACCTTGAACGTCAGCTTTAATCACAAGCGCCAATGTCTTAGTCTCACCTTGCTTAACCATTTCCGAGAATGCTTCCAAACTCAGTGGTTTACCTGCTCGTTCAGCCAGCTCTTGAATACGCAATTTGCGCGAACGCGAAGCAGCAAAGGCACGAGCCTGGGATTCTGATTCCATCACATAGAATTCATCTCCGGCAAGCGGAGTTCCAGATGCACCTAAAACCTCAGCAGCCATGCCAGGGCCAATTTCCTTAATCTGCTCACCGTTATCTGAGACAAGTGCACGAACACGCCCCGTCAATGAGCCCGCGAGGAAGTAATCCCCTTTCTTCAGTGTTCCGTTTTGCACAAGCACAGTCATCACTGGTCCACGACCACGATCAAGTGCAGATTCAATCACTGTTCCAAAGGCCGAACGATTCGGATTAGCTTTAAGTTCAAGAATATCTGCTTGCAGATATAGATTTTCAAGTAATTCTTTAATTCCGACTTTAGTTTTCGCAGAAACCTGACAAAAAATTGTCTGTCCGCCCCATTCTTCAGGGATTAATCCATGCTCGGAAAGCTGGGTTTTAATTCTGTCGAGATTAGCGCCTTCCTTATCGATCTTATTCACCGCAACAAGAATCGGCACTTCAGCTGCCTTAGCATGATTAATCGCTTCCACAGTTTGCGGCATGACTCCGTCATCCGCAGCAACAACCAACACCACTACGTCTGTAACCTTAGCTCCGCGACTACGCATTGCAGTAAATGCCGCGTGACCAGGAGTATCTAGAAAAGTTACTGAACCACCTTTGGCAAGATTCACGGTATACGCGCCAATATGCTGGGTAATTCCGCCAGCTTCACGCGCTGCTACGCTCGTTTGACGAATTGCATCAAGTAGCGATGTCTTACCATGGTCTACGTGACCCATCACCGTAACAATCGGGGGACGCAGTTTAAGATCATCCGGCGTATCTTCAGCTTTTAGCTGCCCAAGTAGTTCCTCTTCTTCATTACCAGTGTTAACCGTGGCGTAACCAAACTCCGCAGCAAGAATTGTCGCCGTATCGTAATCAATTAATTGATTGATTGTCGCCATTACTCCAAGATTCATTAAAGTCTTAACTACATCTCCGACTTTAACGCTCATCTGGCGTGCCAATTCACCAACTGAAATTTCGTGATCGATCTTCAGAGCTTTTTTGACTTGTGTGGTCTTCAGAACATCGTCGGCCAGGCCTTCCTGATGTTCGTCACCTCTTTTATCCTTCTTTTTACGCCCTCTCCAACCATCACGCTCAGTTGAACTATAGTCGACTAATTCGTCTTTCTTTAAAATCTGCTTACGGCGCTTTTTTGCCTTCTCTTCAAAATCATCTGACTCCGTAACAACTTTCTTTCTACCAGGAGCGCTCTTTGTTGCCTTGGCTTCAGTTGCAGTGGTAGCAGTTCTACCTTCTGGGCGCGTGACAACCAGTTGTCTCGGTAATTCAATTTTGCCGAGAACCTTAGGAGTTCTTACGTCGTGACGCTTGCGCGCATCAATCATACGCTCAGAACGTGCTTCAGCGGTCTCACCAGGAATTTCTTGAAATTCCTCAACAGCACTTGGAACGACAGAAACTTCTTCAAAAACAGCCTGGTCGATAGGATCAGAAACTTGCTCAACCTGCGTATCGTCAGCGTTAGCTAGAGCGGTTTGCGCTTCGTCGTGCTGTGTTTGAATATGTTCTAATGCTGCCTGCTGAGCGGCCTCTTCTTGTGCGATTTCTTCGTCAGATTTCTTACGTCTGCGGACAATATTACCGACACGTCTTTCGACAGCAGTGCCAGCGTCTGTTTTAATTTCACGAACTGATTCATTATTCACACCCATGGTGCGGCGAATCACAGAGCGACGAATTTTATCGGCTTCATCTTCATTGATCGTACTTGAGTGCGAAGCTTTTTCACCAATGCCAAGTTGGATGCAAAGGTCCAACACAGCCTTATTCTCAAGGCCGAGCTCCTTTGCTAGCTCATAAACTCTAATTTTTGCCATACACTTAGCCTTATTTCCTATCCTTTTTGCGGTGCGCCGTAATCCTCAACGCTGCTCCGCGATTAATCTTTTTTTGCTGGTCAGAGCAATCTCGTGCCACAAGCTTTTCGTATTTGGTTGCACTTAAGATCTGCTTAAGATCTAACTCTAGCGCACGTTTTACTAAGTTACCCTTGGAGAACTCGTGTTGTACGCGCCCGCTAAAGCGTTTACTTGTCAAGCATGAAATTTCAGGGTGACAGTAAACACCACGTCCAGTCTTAATTTTATGCAAATCCACCTCAATTGTTGTTTTGTCAGCGCTCAACACAAAACGTATCAGTTTATCTTTTTGTGTCGTCTTCCCGCACCCTAAGCAGGTACGTGCTGGTGCTGTTAAATCAACTTCTGAGCTAATAATTTATCCTCCTCATCCCAAAAAACGTCGAATTAAAGGCTTTTCACATCAAATTTCAGAAACGAATCGGTTGCCTGTTGAACCATTTTGATCTGATCCTGATCTAATCCAGTTACTGAAACTAAATCATCCTCGCTCATTTCGGTGAGCTTCTGGATGGTATTAATCTCGTTACTTAACAAGGCAGTACGGATTTCAATTGGTAAAGCCAATTGGTCGATATCCGAAATCTGCAAGTCATCGAGATCTTCACCGGATTCAGCAGCCGCTTGTGCAACGAGCTTTTTAGACTCTTCCCAGATTAGTTTAACGCGATCCGCATCAAGCCCTTCGATGGCAGAGAGCTCTTCAAAAGGAGCCTGCGCAACTTCACGAATTGAACGGAAGCCCTCTTGGAAAAGTAGCTCTGCTTCGCCAAAACCAATACCAGTGATTGACTGTAATGAATCACGTGCACGCTTAGTCTCTTCTTCAGCAACTGACTCACTGCGCACATCAATACGCCAGCCAGTTAGCTTAGAAGCTAGTTTCACGTTCTGACCACCGCGGCCGATTGCCAAAGAAAGCTGATCATCAACCACAACAACTTCCATTGAATGCTCATCTTCATCGACAACAACGCGCACAACGTCTGCTGGTGCCAAGGCCCGTGCGACAAAACTCGGGGCATCTGGCGTCCAGGTAACAATATCGATTCGTTCCCCGCGTAATTCAGAAACAACAGCTTGCACGCGCGATCCTTTGATTCCCACGCAAGCACCAACTGGGTCCACATTTGGATCGTTTGAATATACGGCAACTTTGGCACGCTCCCCCGGCTCACGAGCTACGCTTTTCAATTCAACAATGCTTTCAGCAATTTCTGGAACTTCAATTTCAAAAAGCTTCCGCATGAAGTCTGGGTGACTACGGGTAAGAATCACTTGCGGCCCGCGTGCTTCGGCATCAATATCTAAAATCATGGCACGAATGCGATCACCTTGGCGGTAGCGTTCGCGCTGAATTTGTTCACGTGAAGGTAGAACTGCATCCGTCTTACCAAGGTTAACAATGGTATTGCCGCGCTCAAAACGCTGCACAATACCATTTACAACCTCGCCCTTACGACCTTTATATTCATCAAAAATCACGTCACGTTCTGCGTCACGAAGTTTTTGAATGATTACTTGCTTCGCAGTCTGCGCTGCAATACGACCAAGCTCCTCAGAGTTAAGCTTACGACCAAGCTCATCGCCTACTTCACAGTCGGGGTCATAATCACGACGCGCATCGGCAAAACTAACTTGCGTTGCATCGTCCTTAACGTCATCTACGACGGTGCGAAATTCAAGCACCTCAATCTCACCTGTTTCCTCGTTATAACTTGCTTCAAGATTGCGGTTATGACCGAAGTGCTTTTTCGCCGCGCTGAGCACAGCCGACTCCAGCGCCTCCACCAAGACCTTCTTGTCAATTCCCTTGTCGCGACTTACCTGGTTAATCACAGGTTCTAAATCAAAACGCATGTTATCTCTCCTACTAAAATTCCCAATCAAAAAGCTTCAAACTAAAATTTATGCTCCACGTTGGCCCGCTTAACGGCAATAAACGGAATTTCGATCGATTGTCCCTGAGGTTCGCTGGCAACGATAATGAGTCGATCCGTAACTCGCTCAAGCATTCCAAGTGCAGCACCAGCCGGTTGATTTTCACTTGCAGCATAGACCACGCGAATTCGCTTACCTTGTGCTTCAGAAAAATGAGTCTGTAAGCGCAAAGTCCGATTAACGCCAGGCGATGAAACTTCAATTTCAGCTTCTGGCGAAAGTCCGTATTTAGATCCAGAAACTGTGGCAAAGTCCATTAAGCGTCGACAGACCCGACTACAATCCCCACTGGTAACGCCAGATTCAGTGCTTGCATTATTTTCACCGTCAGTCTCAGGGCTTTGATTTTTAGTAATAAATACCCGTAGCCCGCCACGCTGAGCACGTTCAATATCGTAAACTGATAAACCCTCATCTTGCACTATTGCTGCAAGTTCAGTCCAAAGCAGATCCTGTGTATCGACAAATGCCATTTTCTAGCAATCACTCTAAATTCAAATAATACCCTCCCGTCTTGTCAATTGTTTGGAGCAAACAACTGACATTCAAGAGACTCAAATCTTTTGAGCACTTGATTGAAGACTTTTATCGCAAGAATTGTCGATAAAACGTCCCATAAGGAAGGAGGCAAATACTATTAATTCGCCTTAAGTGGCACATAAATAACACCCAAATGCTGAAGAATCAAGGCTTTAGAGCAAAAGATATCTTGGCAATAAGACCTGAAATTACAATTGGTTATCAATCTGTAGCTAGAACTAAATGAAAGGAACCCCTGGAGCGAATTTTAAAACTTACTCGCCACAGGGGTTAATAGAAATAGCCCAAAAACTGCTAGCTACAGATTATTGAGTATGCAGCTGTAGACGCAGCAGGTGTTGCAGCTACACCAGAACGTATGTCAATTGTATCTGTTGCAACAAAAGAAACAGATCCACCACTAGCTGAACAACTAGAAGCAGTCTCAGAGATTGAGCATGTTAAAGCTGTCGCAGCGCCATTTTTCATGACTGTAAATGTTCTAGTTTGAGTACCAACACCATTGTTTGGGGTCGTGCCAAGTGACACTAGTAAGTCAGTTGCTGTGCATGGAGAAATTATTAACATATACGCATTTGCCTCAGTAGCATTAGGCGTAAAAGCACCGTGGACAGCTAAATATTGAGTCGCCGTTGCTGATAAAGCTGTTCCATTGGTATTGCCCATATGCACTGTTGGGCCTGTGGCACCTGTTGCTCCAGTCGCACCAACTGCTCCGGTTGCACCTGTGGAACCTGTCACGCCAGTAGCACCAGTTGCACCAACTGCTCCAGTTGCTCCTGTGTCTCCAGTTGCGCCAGTAGCGCCTGTTGCTCCAACTGCCCCAGTTGCACCTGTATCTCCTGTCGCACCAGTAGCACCCGTTGCTCCAACTGCTCCAGTTGCTCCTGTGTCTCCTGTTGCGCCAGTAGCGCCTGTTGCTCCAACTGCTCCAGTTGCACCTGTATCTCCTGTCGCACCAGTAGCACCCGTTGCTCCAACTGCTCCAGTTGCTCCCGTATCTCCAGTTGCGCCAGTAGCACCCGTTGCTCCAACTGCTCCGTCAGCTCCAGTTGCTCCTGTATCTCCCGTCGCACCAGTAGCGCCTGTTGCTCCGACTGCTCCGTCAGCTCCAGTTGCTCCTGTATCTCCTGTCGCACCAGTAGCACCCGTTGCTCCAACTGCTCCGTCAGCTCCAGTTGCGCCTGTATCTCCCGTCGCACCAGTAGCGCCAACTGCTCCAGTTGAACCTGTTGCTCCAGTGGCACCTGTTGCACCAACTGCTCCCGCTACACCAGTTGCCCCGGTTGCGCCTGTGGTCCCAGTGACTCTTTGGCTTCCTTTTGGACACTGACTAGATCTAAAGATAACAGTACGATCACCAGATCGTTTAGCACAAAACACGCCAGTGGTTTGTGCCTCCGCTTGATCAAACGGCAGAATCGCAAAAATAGCTGCGAGAATTAAATAATAAGTTGATCTATACATATGGGTCAGAGTCCTAATTAATGATAAGGAATAATAACTACTAGATATATTCGTATAATATAATTCTATGATTTTTTATAGGTAAAAATGTCGCTAAATAATCGAATAAAACAGTTATAGAAACATTTCTCAGCAAAGAAATGTTAGAATTGTGAGCTTTCTAATATTCCGCAACAAAGCATACGCTAGAGACTTCATACTCGCGCACTCCACTTGGAAGATTGACAGCAACTACGTCATCTTTTCTTTTCCCAATTAGCGCGCGCGCTAGCGGGGAAAGATATGATATCAAGCCCTTATCGGCATTGGCTTCATCTTCGCCAACAATTGTGACTTTACGCTTAGCATCACTTTCCAGATCCAACAGTTCAACTGTTGCCCCAAAGACTACTGTAGTTCCGCTTAATTTTGAGATCTCCACAACCATCGCTGTGCCCAAACGAGACTCGAGTTGCCTGATCCGCGCTTCGAGCATACCTTGATGTTCTTTGGCCGCATCGTACTCAGCGTTTTCTGACAAATCACCATGCGCCCGCGCTTCAGCAATTGCTTGTGAGGCTTTGGGGCGTTCGACTGATTTCAAACGTTGTAATTCTTCTTGCAGAAATTTATGGCTGCGTGAAGTCATTGGTGTTTTATCGGACATAAAATCAAACTTACATTTTATTGTTGCATCGTCACGTACTCTTGAATTGAAAAGACTTCGTTGCTTTGCTTACTTTTGTTCATTGCGCCGGTTACTGCTGCGGCACGGTATTCCTCAATCGCCCGGATTGCAGCTTCAGCAGCAGGCAAAGTAGTGAATAAGGGAATACCGACATCAATTGATGTAACACGAATTGATTGCGAGTCAAGTCTCGGGCTACTTCCTTCCGGAGTATTAATCACTAAGTGAATTTGCTTGGCGAGCAAGGCGTCCACAATATGCGGAGAGCCTTCAGCGACTTTATTAATTGGATCAATTTTTAAGCCACTTTCTTTAAAAAAATTAGCAGTGCCCTTTGTCGCAACAATTCTAAATCCACAATCAAGCATTCGCCGTGCCAGTGCTAAACCATTTCGTTTGTCGGCATCTTGCAAACTAAAGAAAACGCTTTTGTTTGCTCCGAGCGGTAGTGACAATGACGCTCCTGCCTGGGCCTTTAAAATCGCTTCGCTCACCTTGGAATCAATGCCCATGACTTCTCCCGTTGAGCGCATTTCGGGTCCAAGAATTGCATCTGCGCCACGGAATTTAATAAACGGAAACACTGATTGCTTCACAGCCACATAAGGCAGTCGTCCAATTGCCTGCGCATAATTCACAAAATGTCTAAACTTCCCGTATGCACCCGTAGCTTCAATCTGCTTTAAACTTTCACCAGCCATTACCCGTGCAGCTACTTTAGCCCAAGGGATACCCGTAACCTTAGAAACAAAAGGCACGCTGCGTGAGGCGCGTGGGTTAACCTCTAAAACATAGATTTCCTTCCCGCCAACAAGTGCGAATTGGACGTTCATTAAACCCCGCACACCTACTTCGCGAGCAAGGTTTTTTGCCGCCGTCACAATTTCTTCAACAACTTGAGTTGTAAGCGTTTGCGAAGGTAAGAAAAAAGAACTGTCTCCAGAGTGAATGCCGGCGCGTTCAATGTGCTCCATCAAGCCGCAAACTAAGACTTCATCCTGATCAGCAACGGCATCAACATCAATTTCAATCGCATTCTCGAGAAAACGGTCCAGTAGCACCGGCCTGTCAAAAGACACTTCTACACTCTCTCTAAAGTAGCGTGAAAGCTCTTCGTCCGAGTATAAAATCATCATCGCCCGACCACCAAGCACGTATGAAGGACGAACCAGCAGCGGATAGCCAATTTTTTTTGCAACTTTCAATGCACCTTCAATCGTCGTTGCAGTCCCACTTGCAGCTTGCCGCAGCTTCAAACGCTCAAGCAGCGCACTAAATTCTTCTCGATCTTCAGCTAATTCAATTGCCGTTGGCGATGTTCCGATCACAGGCACCCCGAGCTCCTCTAACTGTAGAGAAAGTCGTAGCGGCGTTTGACCACCATATTGAACAATTACCCCGGTTGGCTTTTCGCGTTCGACAATTTCAATCACGTCTTCCAGAGTCAGAGGTTCAAAGTAGAGCCGATCAGCCGTGTCGTAATCAGTTGATACAGTTTCCGGGTTACAATTAACCATAATGGTTTCATAACCAGCTTCCTTCAAGGCCATCACCGCATGCACGCAACAAAAATCAAATTCCAAGCCTTGGCCGATACGATTCGGCCCACCGCCTAGAATCACAATTTTTTTGCGGTTTGTCGGTGGAGCATCTGATTGCTGGTCATAGCATGAATAAAAATACGGCGTATTTGACGCAAATTCAGCAGCACAGGTGTCGACTACTTTAAAAGCAGGACGAATCTCGCGAGAATGTCTTTCTGCTCGCACTTGAGATTCTGCCGACCCTGTTAAGGTCGCAATTCGCTTATCACTTGTGCCTAGGCTCTTTAGCTGCCTAAGCGTTTGATTGTCGATCTCTCTCAATTTTTTACCGCGCACTAAAGCTTCGGCTTGCACGATTTTTTCCATCTCGCGCAAGAACCACTGGTCGTAAGCGGTCGCCGCGCTTACTTCGACTACGCTCGCACCAAGTTCAAGTGCACGCGCAATTTGAAACATGCGTCGCGGATTTAGCGTCGCAGCTGCACTCAGTGCTTCTTTGACTGTAGTAAGTTGCGACTCAGGGCCACCTAGTAAACCCGTTCGCCCAGTCTCAAGCGATCGACAAGCTTTCTGCAGCGCCTCAGGATAAGTTCTACCCATGGCCATAACTTCACCGACTGATTTCATTTGCGTGCCTAAAGTTTGGTCTGCGCCACGAAATTTTTCAAAATCAAATCGTGGTATTTTAACCACGACATAGTCAATACTCGGCTCAAAGCATGCTGGAGTCTTTTTTGTAATATCGTTGGGAAGCTCATCGAGTCGATACCCGACAGCAAGCTTGGCAGCAATTTTTGCGATGGGAAATCCTGTAGCTTTAGAAGCAAGCGCCGAGCTTCTAGAAACCCGTGGATTAAGTTCAATCACAATCACTCTGCCAGTCTCCGGGTGCACTGCAAATTGCACGTTCGAACCACCAGTATCCACCCCAATTTTATTCATCAACTTCAGCGAACCATCGCGCAAACGTTGATACTCCTTATCGGTAAGTGTCTGCACCGGGGCAACTGTAATTGAGTCTCCAGTATGCAGCCCCATTGGGTCGACGTTTTCAATCGAACAAATAATCACACCGTTTCCGGCATTATCGCGCATGATCTCTAATTCAAATTCTTTCCAACCTAGTAGGGACTCTTCCAGTAAAAGCTCTTTAACTGGACTTGCTTCAAATCCGCGGCGTAGCTTTTCATCGAATTCTGCAGCCGTATAAACAATCCCTCCACCACTACCGCCAAGCGTGCGTGAAGGTCGGATCACAAATGGATAGCCCAGCTCCCGGACAGCAGTATGAGCTTCGTCCATATTTCGCACGAGATAACTACGTGCATTCTCAAGTCCACAAGCAATCACTGCTTCTTTAAATTTCTCACGATCTTCAGCCATTTTAATGGCTTTTGTTTTTGCACCAATTAACTCAATTCTATACTCTTCGAGTATCCCTGCCTCTTCAAGTTCTAAGGTCAGGTTCAATGCAGTTTGGCCGCCAATTGTCGGCAAAATCACATCAGGTCGCTCACGCTCAATGATTTTACGCACACTCTCTACCGTCAAGGGTTCAATATATGTGCGGTCAGCAAACTGCGGGTCAGTCATAATCGTGGCTGGATTTGAATTAACCAGAACCACGCGGTAACCTTCTTCTTTCAAGGCCTTAAGTGCCTGAGTCCCTGAATAATCAAACTCACAAGCTTGACCAATTACAATTGGCCCCGACCCGATAACTAAAATTGTTTTAATATCTTCTCTACGTGGCATATTTTACTTCTTAATTTGTAACCATTTGATAAAAGCGTTTAAATAAATATTGGGCATCATGTGGCCCCGGTGAAGATTCAGGGTGGTACTGAATGGAAAATGCCTTGGCGTCAGGCACATCAAAGCCCTCAACAGTGCCGTCATTTAAATTGATGTGCGAAACTCTGGCATCCTTCCGTAAGCCCTCTTCTGTAGTAGCAAAGCCGTGATTCTGGACAGTAATTTCCACCTTCTTTGTGACTTCGTCCCGCACAGGATGGTTACCACCGCGATGTCCAAATTTAAGCTTAAAAGTTTTAACACCCAGAGCTTGTCCTAAAATCTGATGCCCTAGACAAATTCCAAAAATTGGTTTTTTGCCGAGAAAGTCCTGGGTTAGTTTTACGATATTACCGAGTGTTGCTGGATCTCCAGGGCCATTAGATAAAAAGATGGCATCTGGATTCAAGGCCTTAATTTGCGCAGTGTCCGCGTGAGCCGGCACGACCGTCACACGGAATCCGTGCGTGACGAGTAATCGCAGAATGTTAAACTTAATCCCGCAGTCAACGGCCACAACATGGGGGCGCTGACTTGCTTCAGTCGCAGAAATACTTGGATATCCCGATCCTAACTCCCAAACACCTTGACGCCACTCATAAATCTCATTCGTAGTGACTTCGTCAATCAAGTTCATGCCTTCCATTGCAGGACAAGCCTTGGCACGGTCAATCACGTCCGACACGTTTTGCTCCCCGTGGGCAATTACACCCATCTGTGAACCGTGCGTGCGCAGATGCAGCACTAAGGCCCGCGTGTCGATTCCAGAAATCCCGAGAACATTATTTGTCTGCAAATAATCTTGTAAGCTTTGCTTGGCTCGAAAATTTGAGAGGTGCTCGCTAAATTCCCGGACAATTAGTCCCGCAACTTGCACACGTTTGGATTCAATGTCTTCTGGGTTAACACCAACGTTGCCAATATGTGGGTAGGTAAAAGTCAACATCTGGCGATAATAAGACGGGTCAGTTAAAATTTCCTGATAACCTGTGATTGAAGTGTTAAAAACAACTTCGCCCCAAGTGCTGCGATCGGAATTCGTTTTTGCCGATGCCGACCCCCCGATGGCAGAACCTTCGAAAACTGTTCCATCAGCCAGTGCTAGAATTGCACGCTCCTTTTTCATTCTTAACTTTTTAACTCCTCGATACTAAATACTGTTTTGCCTGCTAAAATTGTGCGCACTGCTACGCCGGTCAGCGGCTGGCCAATAAAAGGTGAGTTTTTACTCTTCGAGCGAATCATTTCTGGAGTAAGCTCGTAAGATCTCTTCTCATCAATTAAAGTAAGATCGGCGATTTTCCCTACTGCAAGATTCCCCAGCGGCAGGCGAAACATTTCTGCGGGCTTACTGGTTAATGCTTCAATTGCACGGTGCAAAGTTAATTTTCCTTCGCGCACCTTGGCCAAAGTTAGCGGCAAAGTTGTCTGTAGACCTAAGATCCCAAAGCTTGCTTCACTAAAAGGCTTGCGTTTGGAATCTAAATCGTGTGGCGCATGATCACTGGCAATACAGTCTAACACCCCCGCAGCAAGTCCAGCCATTACGCCCTCGACGTCAGCTTGCGAGCGTAGCGGCATACTCATCTTGGCATTGACATTAAAATTATCTACTGCCGATTCATTCAGCGTAAAGTAATGACACGCAGTCTCTGCCGTAATATTGATACCATCTTCTTTAGCGCGCTTAATTAAGGTCACGGCCCGAGCCGTGCTTACATGGCAAACGTGAAGCCGTGTGCCTGTCAAGCGACAAAGCTCAATGTCTCGAGAAATCATGACATCTTCAGACGCCCCAGGCATGCCCCTGAGTCCAAGTTGCACACTTAAAGCCGATTCATTCATGGAAAAGCCATCGGAAAGTGTTTTGTCTTCCTCGTGGCAGGTAAAAACCGCATCAAACATTCTGCCGTAGTCCAGCGCGCGACGCATCACACCTGCACTCATTACGGGCTTGCCGTCGTCAGAAAAAGCAACGCAGCCAGCCTCCAGGAGCTCTCCATAAGGCGCAAGCTTTTCGCCTTGAGACCCTAGCGTAATTGCTCCAATCGGATAAACTCGACACAGCCCTGATTGAGCGGCTTGCTTTAACATGTATTGAGTAATTTCCGGCGCGTCGTTAATTGGATCGGTATTTGGCATCGGGCAAATTGCCGTAAAGCCACCGGCAACTGCCGCCTGCGAACCCGTATGAATCGTTTCTTTCCATTCAAATCCGGGCTCACGTAAATGCACATGAATATCAATTAATCCAGGCGTGACGAGTAAACCCTTGGCCTCAATCGTTTCAGTTGCTTTTGTTTGTGGAATCTTACCTGGCGCATCAACAGCCGCAATTTTTCCATTCTCAATTAAGAGGTCAAAAGCGCCGTCGCGATTATTTGCAGGATCAATTAAATGACCCCCTGTAATTAAAATTGCTTGATTCGTGTTTGTCATGCCGGCAACTCCAGAGATGATTCCAACCCACGTTTATGTTCCCACCACTGCGCCAGTAAAAAGAGAATCGCCATGCGCGTAGAAACACCGTTTTCAACTTGATCAGAGATTTTTGAACGCGGTCCATCGATAACTTCAGAAGTTAGTTCTAAACCGCGCATGTATGGACCAGGCGCAAGCACTACAGCTTGCGGACAATGGCGCGCTAAAAGTTTCTCGCTCAGGCAAAAATACTTGGCATATTCGTCTGAGGACGGAATAAATGCCTCATTTAGATATTCCAGTTTGATGCGTAAGGACATTACCGCATCGGCACCTTCAAGTGCTGTCGGTAAATCATAACAAACTTTCACACCTAGTTCTTGAAACTCTCGCGGAACAAGTGTCGGCGGACCAACCAGCACAACTTCATTCCCCAGCGCGCGGTGCATAAAAATATTCGAACGTCCGACTCGCCCACGTAGCACGTCACCGACGATTACAAGCTTAAGTTTATCGATCCGGCCCAGGCTCTGCTTAATTGTCAGTGCATCAAGGATTGCCTGCGTCGGGTGTTCATGTAAACCATCGCCCGCGTTTACAATCGAAACGCCCTTCAGCAATTGAGCGAGAAAGTGCGGGGCTCCGCTTTCGGGATGGCGCATCACAATAATGTCAGGGTTCATTGCTTCAAGCGTGCGTGCTGTATCGAGCAAGGTTTCCCCTTTCGTTACGCTACTTGATTGTGCGGCAATATTTACCGCATCGGCACTTAGGCGTTTTGCGGCAATTTCGAAACTGGTGCGCGTGCGCGTAGAAACTTCGTAAAATAAATTAACGACAGTTTTTCCGCGTAGTGTCGGGACTTTTTTGACTGAACGGCGATTAATATCGACAAATTTTTCTGCCGTTTCGACGAAATAGTGAATCTGCTCGCGCGTGAGCCCTTTGATCCCGAGTAGATTTGGTCCGATTCCTTCCATGGTTCTTACCTAATTAACTTGCAGAACTCTTACGTGGCTTAATATAAACAGCATCTTCACCGCCATCCGATTCGGCGAGTGAGACTTGGACAATATCCGAGCGTGATGTCGGAATGTTTTTTCCCACATAGTCTGGCCGGATCGGAAGCTCTCTGTGTCCACGATCACATAAGACCGCAAGCTGCACCGCTTTTGGGCGACCAAAGTCGATAATCGCATCCAGGCCAGCACGCACAGTGCGCCCAGTGTAGAGCACGTCATCAACGAGGATAATCACCATTTTTTCCACGTTAAAGGGCAAATCTGTTGCTTGGACAAGCGGGTTATCTGTCGTGCGCCAGAGGTCATCACGATAAAGCGCAATGTCAACGACCCCAAATGGGATTTCTACACCTTCGATTTCTTTAATTTTATCCTTAATCCTTCGCGCTAAATGCTCACCGCGCGTGCGAATTCCCACAATCGCGACATTCTTTGCGCCAGAATTCTTCTCGATAATTTCATGGGCGATACGACTGATGGAACGGCGAATTTGATCGGCATCAAGCACTAAACGGGGAGTATCGTTTGTTGTAGAATTTTGATTATCGCCAGTTTTATTAGCAGCTTTCCCGGCAGCCGGGTCTTGACTAGACATTTTAAACTCCTTCTAGGTCTCTCGTACCTAATTAAAGTAGTATTTATAAAAAACTTACTTGGTTGCGCCTGGGTTATTTGTGGTCGACCTAGGCTGGGCCAAAACTTCTAGATTATTACCACACTTGCTTAAAGCAGGCAAGTGCTGCATCTTAACAGCCGTAAATATCAAAGAAAATGAACCAACACTCTGAGACAATTATTCAAGAAGCATTGCGACTTGGTGCAATTAAGTTAAGCACCACAAAGCCGTTTCGCTGGACTTCTGGATTTCAGATGCCAATTTATTGCGACAACCGCAAGCTCCTGCGCAGTCATCAGGCGCGTGCTGCCATTATCGCTGGATTTTCTGAAATCATTAACAAGCAGCAACTCAAGCCGGATGTGATTGGCGGAATTGCAACTGCCGGCATCCCTCATGCGGCAATTCTTGCGCATGCTTTAAACCAACCAATGGCATACGTACGGGCAAAAGCAAAAGAACACGGCCTGGGTAACCGTATCGAAGGCGAAATCAATGCTAGTGAGAATGTGATTTTGATTGAAGATGTAATTTCAACAGGAGGAAGCTCACTTAGTGCGGTAGAAGCTGTGCGTGAAGTCAGGGCGAAGTGCGGAACAGTGCTGAGTATCTTCAGTTATGATTTTCCCGAGGCGCTAAATGCATTTCGCGAAAAATCTTGCGCCTTACATGCAATTTACACCTATCACGACCTTGTAGCATATGCAGTGGCGACAAATTACGTTTCCGCTAAAGACGGTGAGAGTTTAAACGAGTGGCGGGAAAACCCTTACACCTGGGGTGAAAAGCATGGCTTTCCAAAGTCTTAATCATCACATCGGCAGACAGTTGTTGTCATTGAACTTGGGCTTGAACTTATACTTCCCCTTCCCTGCATCCCTCCCGGCTACTGACTTGCATGAGCAAATTTCAGAGCGAAACAGAGACATTAAGTTGAAGTTCCAGTGCAAGCTTAAGCTGCAAAGTAGTAAAGTGCATTATTAGGATTCTATGCTCTATAATCTAGTCCGACCGATTCTCTTCTCGATTGACGCCGAGCGGGCGCACTACCTTGCGACTAATAACGCAAACCGCATCTTAAAAGTTCCTGGCCTAAAGACACTTGCTAAATGTTGCTACAAATATGAGTCCCCTAAGTTAGAAATTGAGCTCTTCAACAAAAAGTTTAGTAACCCTTTTGGCATCGCCGCTGGCTTTGACAAGAATGCAAACTGCCTTGAGCTTGTTGCCGCACTCGGGTTTGGCTTCATGGAGATTGGCTCGGTTAGTGCCCTGCCTGCGCTTGGAAATCCTAAGCCACGCTTATTTCGTCTACTCGACGATCAAGCGCTGATTAACCGCATGGGACTAAATAATGACGGGGCTGAAGTTATTGCTCGTCGCTTAAAGAGCAAGACTTTACCCGGTCAATTTATTTTAGGCATCAATACAGTTAAGACAAATGATCCAAACATTCTCGAAGATAAAGCGATTTCCGATTTTACTACTGCAGTCAGAGTTTTAGCGCCGCAGGCTGACTTTATTGTGCTCAATGTGAGCTGTCCAAATTCCGGCGATGGGCGCACATTTGAAGATGCCAATGCCTTGCGCTTACTTTTACAGGCAATGCAAGATGTACGTGGCCAAACGCCACTACTGGTAAAACTTTCTTCAGATTTAACAGATAGTGCGCTGGTTGCGGCACTGGAAACGTGTGAAGCGATGAATGTCGATGGCTACGTTTTAATCAATACAACAATCAGCCGTGATGGCTTAAAAACTTCGCAGCATCAGCTTGAGGCAATTGGACGCGGCGGTCTAAGCGGAGCGCCACTTTTTGAACGTGTGAAGAAAACGATTTCTCTGACCTACAAAACCATTGCCGGCAAGAAACCAATTATTGGCGTTGGCGGAGTCAGTTCAGCAGCAGACGCATATGCACTTTTCAAGGCGGGTGCCAGCTTAGTCGAAGTATACACTGGCTTTGTTTACAATGGACCAGGCTACGCCAAAGCGCTCAAGCGCGGGCTTGTAAAATTACTGGATCGTGACGGAGCTGGATCGATTCGAGAGATTATCGGTCGCGGGATCTAGCGACAAGCGCTTACCTTCACGGGAAAATAGCTCGTAGCTCGCAAAACCTTGTTTTGCCAGAAAATACTTCCAAGACACGCCAAGGACGCCAAGACCGTAGGTAACGCTACGGCTAAAATTAATTGACGACGACTCTGGAGCGTAGAGTGTCGGACAGCTAATTTCACCAACTTTGAAGCCAAAGTACAAACTCTGCGCGAGCATTTCGTTATCAAAAACAAAGTCGTCAGAATTTTCTAGCAGAGGCAGTTCGGCTAAAACCTCGCGGCGAAATGCGCGGTAGCCGGTGTGGTATTCGGAGAATTTCTGGCTCATTAAAACGTTCTGCGCAAATGTCAGGCAGCGGTTAAAAAAGTATTTATAAAGTGGCATACCGCCGCGGAGCGCTCCTTTTCCGAGGATGCGCGAAGCGATGATTGCGTCGTATTCGCCGTAGGCGATCATCCCTGCCATGGCGACAAGTAGTTTTGGAGAATATTGATAATCAGGGTGAAGCATAATCACAATCTCGGCATTGCGACGCAGCGCTTCGGTGTAACAGGTTTTCTGATTTCCGCCGTAACCGCGGTTAATGGGATGACGAAACGCGGGGATACCGAGGCGTTTGGCAACGCTAAACGTTTCGTCATGGCTCGCATCATCGACAAGAATTACGTCATCGATGATGTCGCGGGGAATTTCTGAATAAGTTTTTTCTAATGTGCGCGCAGCGTTATATGCTGGAAGCACAACAGTGATACGTTTTCCATTGAGCATTCTATGCTCTTACCACTTTAAGGTGTGATTTTAAAGTAGCACTAGATTTCCCTGTAGCTTCGCCATTAAATCCCGCTTTTTCCTTAAGAGCTTGGCGGAGGCGTGAGCTTACGCCGGCGGGGATTTGTTTTAAGGCCAGTTCGCGGGCAAGTAGTGAGGTAAGTTTTAAATCTTCGATTAAGTGTTTACAGTCATGACAAGCGTCTAAGTGCGCTTCAAATTTAATCTTCAGCGGGTCAATCATTTCCCCATCAAGGTAGAGGCTGGATAGATCTTCAACGTCTCGGCAAGTAAGAACAAAGGAGCTAACTATGCTAGTTGCTGATGTATTTGGCTTTTGTGTTGTGCTTTCCATATTTTTTAGCTTCTCCACCTATGGTTTTACAGTCTTGTTGTTCTCATTGGTTTGGTTTCTTCATTTGTTTAGATTACAGGCACTTAGAAAAAGATTCACAAAAACGTATAATTTGTAACAAATTGTAACTAATTCTTACTGATTAGGCCTTTATTTAATGATTACGAGCAGTTACAAAGGTGGCTGACACCATCTGCACCGATCACCATGTGCGGCCATGTGCGGCGATGCATGATACTTTTAACTATCATAGATATAAATACTTATGCTCTTTAGTCATCAACAAGATAGTGCTATAATGCCACTAATATGCTGAAAGAATTCAATTTTTTCAAATCTTTCGAAGCGGCTGAAGCGTCCGACCGTGCTACAAATCAATCGATGTCAGCAGCTGAGCGACTCTCAATCTTATTAAGCTTAATTGAGCAATACGGATCTATTTACTATGGCCCTGCAGAAGGATTTGAAAGAGTTTATAAAATTACTAAACTCTCACAAAGTTAAATATCTCATTGTTGGTGCTCATGCTGTTGCTTACCACGGGTATCCGCGCTTAACTGGCGACATCGATTTTTTTATAGAAATCTCGAGCATTAATGCCACTAGACTCGAAGCTGTGATGAAAGATTTTGGGTTCATTGGTGAGCCTTTCACAGCTGAAAAATTCATGGAAGCACATAATGTTTTTCAGCTCGGTAGACAACCAAATAGAATCGACTTGATTACAACGATCTCTGGCGTTGCTTTCGATCAAGCTTGGTCTAGCAAAGTCAAAGCTGAACTCGATAGTCTACCTGTATATTTTATTTCCAAAGAACTTCTGATTCAAAACAAAAAAGCATCAGGCCGCGCGAAAGATCTACTAGACGTTAAAGAACTAACATCCTCATAGCAGCGTCCCTGACAAAATCAGCGCTGCCATCACAAAATAGATAATCAGGCCCGTTACGTCGACAAGTGTTGCCACAAAAGGCGCTGAACTAGTCGCCGGGTCAAGTTTCAGACGCTGTAAAAGAAACGGCAACATACTGCCTACAATCGTGCCAAAAGAAACTACGCCAATTAGACTAAAACAAACTGTAATACCGAGTAAGAAGTAATGCGCCCCAAAATCATAAAGCCCCATGAATTGCCAAAGAATTACACGTAGGAAGCCAAGACTTCCTAACCAAAATCCCAGGGTCAATCCTGAAAATAATTCGCGCCTAAACACCCGCCCCCAATCACTAAGCTTTAATTCACCGATGCCAAGTGATCTCACAATCAATGTCGCTGCCTGCGAGCCAGAATTTCCACCACTACTGATAATCAGTGGCACAAACATCGCCAGCACCACGGCTTTGGCGATTTCATCCTCAAAATGCCCCATCGCCGTCGCCGTTAAAAGTTCTCCAATAAAAAGCACAGAGAGCCAGCCCCCACGCTTCTGCACCATGGTGCGAAAGCTGACGTCAAGATACGGCTCATGCAGGGCCTGCACACCGCCAAGTTTTTGGATATCTTCTGTGGCCTCTTCTTGTAAAACGTCGACGATATCATCCACCGTCACAATACCGCGCATCCGCCCTTCGGCATCTACAACCGGAAGCGCCATCAGATCGTGTTCGGCAATCACTTGCGCAACCGTGTCCTGGTCATCTGTATCAAGTACGGTAATTACTTTCGGATGCATGACCTCGCTGACATAGGCATCATCCCGCGCCGCAAAAAGCTCATGAAAGGAAACCACTCCGCAAAGTCGCTGCTCCGAATCAAGCACGTAAATATAATGCAGCGTTTCCAGATTTTTCTTGGTTTGAATTCGTAAATAACGAATCGCCACATCAGTTGTAACGTCTGGACGGAGTCGCGCAAAGCGCGGACTCATTAACCCTCCGGCCGCATCTTCAGCATACGCCAAAAGTGCTCGCACTTCCGTCAAAGCAGCATCATCAAGTAGGGATTCAAGATGGGCGCGATCTTCCGCAGGAACTGTCTGAATTAAGTCGGCAACGTCATCCGGTTGCAGATAGCGCAAATAAAGTGCCGCTTCTGCATCTGACAAAAAGCGAATTAAGGTTGCCTGCTCAGTAACAGGCATATCGTTAAAAAAATCTAGTGCTTCGTATTGAGGAAGGTTACGAAATTGTCGCAAGCGGTCGACTTCTTCTAGGTCCGCCCATTGGTCGCGTAAGGTGGTAAGCTTTGATTCGAGCTGGTCAGCCTGCAGGAGCTTATTTTCTGGCTGCAGGTCCAGTATTTTCTCTTGAATTTCAACTGTTTCAGCCATTTTCCCTGCCCATCTAAAATCGGCCAATAAAGAGTTATGTGCAATTAGCACAAGCTGCCCAGAAATGCGAATTAAGTGTGCACTTCGTGGATGTAATTTAGTCAGACGAGATTTAGACCTAGGGAGAATAAAGGACAAGAATGATCGGAAGTATAAGTTCAAGCCTAAGGGGAGTAAAGGGAGGAAACCTACCCTTTAAATATCGTTGGCCGCTCATGACGTTTTGTAGGTCCAAAACGCCACGATGAAGCCGAAAAGCAAAGCCAAAAGTGCGGGGATCCAGAATTGTGCCTGAAAGACACTCGCCGTCAGAAAGAACGCGCAAACAGCCAATAGCTCAGCACAGGCTCGGCCGGGCAGTTTGTTCCGAAAGAAGCGAAGCATGCTACTTGCGACAAAGCCATAAGCAATCGGAATGAGCGTGAGTGTAAACAACCACGGCCCATATCGACCGACAAATTCATTACCGAAGTGATCGATGCTCAGATAAAGCGCAATTAAACTAAGCCCGCCAATACACGGCAAGACCAAGTCAAAGACGGTTTCTTCTAAGTTCATTCTCTCCTGACGTGGCGTCGCTTGATGCACGAATGCAGCTAGCGGAAAGCTTGCGCAGACAGCGCCAAGCGTAATTGCATTTGTGCCGAGCAAAGTCGCGCCCACAGTAACTCCAGAAAGCCAAGTTATTACAACCAGTATGACTTTCCATCCAGGTTGTTTACCGACTTTTAAGATCGAGCGAATGTCCCAAAGGTCACTCGTAACAGAGAGCATGGCTGCCGCAAAAACCATAAAAGCAATGTGCTTCAGGTTTGCAGCAACAAAGACTATGAGAGCGATTTGCATCGCTAAGCTGAAGGTGGTCCAACGTAGATTCAATTTGATTCACCATTTCTATCTGCGCAAAGGAAGAAGAGGCGCAGAGAATTAAAACCTTTCTCGAGGTAGGTTCCTTATACCCATATGGAAAATGTAACCGCGAAAGTCTATAGATTTAATAGGAAAAGTCAAGTTTCGAGGAGTTATTCTACTGCGGGCAGTTAGAGACTTATCATCCTAAGTGAAAAGCTTGCGTATCGTGTCATTACGAGACTGCGTAAGCAGTCGTGGCAATCTGTTAACCGATCACAACCAAACATAATCAGTGAACAGATTGCTTCGTCACGTTGTTCCTCGCAAAGACACGAGACGCAAGCAGATTGCCGCGTTTACTACCACGCTCTCAAAGACATGAAATTAGCGTCATTGCGAGCGTAGCGAAGCAATCTGTCCACTTAGTTTTCACCCGGAAGTAAAAAGAAAATGGGGAGAAGCAGATATATCACAACCGTTGGTATAAAACCGCGGGGAGCAACAGCGATCTAACATCTCCCCAAGTCCGGTGAACTCCGTTCAGGCTCCGCTTAATGCAATTCCGTTGCGAGCCGGCCTGAAAAACACGGTAATGTCCCCAATGCAAACTCGTTTTCGGAATTCAACGCCGATCGGCATTTCTTCTCCGAGACCGTGAACACGTCTTGCAAGGCGTGTTCTTTGAGTTTGGTCGAGACCGCAAAGGAACCTAAACTGGTTCGTCGCGTTCATCGCGAGGAACGCTTCAGCAAGACGGATCTCGCGTTGGCGTTCTTGATGACGAAGTTCGCGCGCTTGCGCGCGAACGGCTGCCTGACGATGGGCTCGGCAACCAAAAGCCCGTGTTGATGCATGAGTACTCATGGGTTGCAAAACTTAACAAAGTTCTCCAACCCACGAATAACAAACAATGCAAAAATTAAAAAACCAATAAAATCTACTTCTCATCCCACATGCAAATTGTTCAGAACTCCCCACTTGCTAATGGAATGATAAGTTTCTCAAACTACTCTGTATAAGAATTTCAAAGAACAACTTCGAAGCGCATCTGTAGCAAATGACAGCATGCCTTCTACCGCCTAAGCGGTCCTCCAACCATTCCTCGATGTTATGCTGAAATTACTGGGAAATGTTGCATAGCTGTTAAAACATAGGATTTTAGGGGGTGTCAAGGGCGTGGAAATGGTGAGCTGGAGATCGATTCGACGGAGCCTGCCCTACCTTCGACCCAAGCGTTCGACCGAGGGCTCAGGCCGAGGGGAGCGGAGTCGAATGGGCTACTTTCGGCTTACCTTCAAATCGAGCGGTTCGAGCGAGAGTATTCCGAGTCGAAAGCAGGGCGGGCTTTCCAATCTACTGATTGAGTTTTCACGCATCATTGCGAGGAACAACGTGACCTATTCGACTCCGCTCCCCTCGGCCTGAGCTAGGGTCGAAGGCAGGGCAAGCTCCGCAACCTGTTCGCTTAGTTATTTAACCGTCATTGCGAACGCAGTGACGCAATCTGTTAACCGATCACAACCAAACATAATCAGTGAACAGATTGCTTCGTCGCTTTCAGCTCCTCGCAATGACACGAGACGCAAACAGATTGTGGCGCTTAATGTCGCAAACTAGCAGTCATATGTTGTCAGCGTTTAAACGAAAAAGTCAACGTTTAAAGCCTTGATTTTGAGGAAAAGACGAGGCGCGGAAATTGCGCAGAATAAGTTACTCTGCGTTTAAACGAAAAAGTTTGAGTCAAAGACGAGGAAGAGTCAATTTTTGAGGGCCGACTTTATTAAATATAAACGAGGCTCGAAAAAATTGACTCTGACGAAGTATTTGGCCATGTCAATCGACGTTTAAAGCCTTGATTTTGAGGAAAAGACGAGGCGCGGAAATTGCGAGGATCGTAAGCATATTAAAATATGTGCGAACCGAAGCAATCTTCCGCAACGAAGTATTTTTCCAAAATCAAGGCTTTAAAAGCAGGAAGAGGAGACCTTCCCCCCTCGGCAAAATATCCTCGCAAACAATCCGCGCTTGTTTTTCACACGCTTCATAATCGGCTCATCTTTTGCATCAACCGCAGTAACGCGTTTTTGTTTATGACGCCCATCGCCGGAGTCATCCCAGACGAGTTCGTATACGCCAATTGAAATCACCATCATCACCAGCGATCCGCCGAAGATTAATCCGAGGAGATAGTCTCTTGATTTACGGCCTTCCCCACTGGGCAGCACTGACCCTTCTGCGCCGCCATGCACTGGCGTGGTGGCGTTCGTGCCGTTAAAGGGCAAGCTAATCGGTTTACCAGTGAGTGGATTAATAATACCAGCCATACATAGCTTGTTATGCGCAGACGAGAGCCAAGTGTAGCATTGAGCCAAAATCGGGCTTAGCCTATGCGCCAACCACTACGCTGTGAGCGCTTTTGAATACTTTCGTCGCGCCCAAGTAGTTCAGAACTTCTTTGGTAATCAGCCAGCGCGTCACGAAACGAGGTTGTCGCGCGTGATAAATATTGGTCAATAAAGTAATCGACAGTTCTTTCAGAGTAGGCCTTGGCGCGTTTGAGGTCGCGGTCAACAATTTGCGTGCGGTCACCTGCCTCAGTCAGAGTTTTTCGAATCACGCGATAAATTTCATCAACAGTCGCATCCAAGCTCCAAGATAGATCTTCAATGGCTTTATTGACTTTAGATTTGCGATTCTCGCGGAGAATAATAAAGCGTGCGACAAAGGCCGTGCGTAGGGCGATTTTTCGAGCCATTTCCGTTTGAGGGTCAGCGCCTAATCGTCGAGCCATAAATTACTTCTAATCCTACTAAACTTCCTGAGCTTACTGTTTATCGAAGCTACTTAGAGTTTCGACAGAATTAGCTAGAAACCTAATCGGAAAATAAGCTAGGAGAATGGACTAAAGTGTCTCGCGTGGGCTCAAAGTAGCTGTATGAAATGGTTTAAATGGGTATTCCTCTAGTGCTTTATGAATGCTTGCTTTATTCACTGCAGCTAGTCTTTGAATTTCTTCTCCGACGGTGCGATACGCGGCGCGGTAAAGCCATTCATTGCCCACGGCAAAAAGCCGGCGCATTGCGCTTTCAGACGAGAGCACCATACGCGTGCGCACCTTTGTCTTGGCACGTTCAAGCTCGGCATCAGAGAAATTCACGGCCTGACTAATGATTTTACGGGCAATCGATTCAACTTCAGCGATGCGATCTGGTTCAGCACTTGCATAGGCCATAAAAAACCCTGTGCCGTCCATTTCATTAATATCAAAGGAAGCACTTTCGGCGAGGCCCTTATCGACTAATTGCCAATAGAATTGCGAGCCTGAATGGTCGCCAAGAATTGTCGCCAAAACGTTTAGATCGTAACGGAATTCAGCGTTGGCACTTGGCCCTGGACCGAGCATGCAGATATGGGCCAGTTGCTGATCTTTACGCACAATCTGATTACGTGATTCAGTGGGACGATGCTGAGGAGTGCTCCGTGCGGTTTTCTCTCCGACCCAATGTCCGCAGAGTTTTGCGGCAAGTGTGGTCAGCTCCTCCCAGTTAAAATTCCCAGAAGCTGTGAGCACGATATTTTTTGGCGAATAGCGGCGGTTAAAATACTCACGCATTTTCTCAACAGGTAGAGCACTGATACTCTCGTGGCTGCCGAGCACAGAATTTCCGGCCGGATGATCGCTAAAATATCCGCGTAGTGCCGACTCAAAGAGCACATGCGTTGGGCGGTCCTGATATAGGGCAATTTCTTCGAGAATGACTTTCTTTTCTGTCGAGAATTCCCCACTGTCAAGCTTGGGGCGCAGCATGTCGGACAAGATATCAAGAAGCTCGGGTAAATACTCCGGCAAGACGGCAGCATAGTAAACTGTAGATTCTTCACTCGTATAGGCATTAGCTTGCGCGCCAATTCCACCGAATGCAAAATTGATATCAATTGCGCTACGTTTGTCAGTACCTTTAAACATCATGTGTTCAAGGAAGTGCGAGACTCCTGCAATATCTGGGGTTTCGTCACGCGCACCAGTTTTAACGAAAAAACCAAGGCCCACACTTTGTGAGGACATTTTCTCTTCGCCGATGATCGTCAGGCCATTACTTAGCGTTGTTTGATGAAATTTTGCTGTTTCCATGTTCTTGTTCACTTTAATTTGGCAGATTTAGTTTGGTAGTGATAATTCAACGCTTCCCAGTGTGACTAAGGTAATTGGGCTAACCGGGTAGTGGCTAGCATAATTCATCACCATCTGCAGATTAACTTTATCGATTTCGCTAGCTACTTCAGTAACTGTTCTAAGTCGTCCAAGAATCCACCAATCGTGAGCTAGTTGCGAAGCACGCGCAGAGCTTAAATCTGATTGCATTACGAGGCGCGATTTTAAGTCAGCCTTGGAGCGCTTCACTTCATCTTCAGTGATATTAGTACTCAAGCCGCGCATTTCTTTAAGCATTACGGCAAAAGTTTCTTCAGCATGCTTATTGGTAGTGCCGGCATAGGCAAAAATCCCGGCATGTTTTGAGGTCGAGCTATGGTTTGCAGAGACACGGTAAACTAGTCCGCGCTTTTCGCGAACTTCAATAAATAACCTACCATGCATACCACCCGAAAGAATGCCCACGCCTACACGTGCAGCGTAGTATTCAGGATCATTAGCCTTAACGCTCGGTGAAGCGAAAGCGATTTGCAGTTGATTGGTGTCTTTAGGTAGATGAAAAACCTGGGAGTTTGTTGCCAGGGCTGGTGCATTAATTACCTGCTTATCACCAGTCCAAGCGGAAAATGCCTTTTCAATCGCAGCGCAAACTGCAGGGAAATCAAATTTACCGCTCACTCCGAGCACTGCACCATGAGGACTAAACATCTTTCGATGATGTGTTTTTAAAGCCTCTGAAGTAATTGCCTTAATTCCGGCTTCAGTTCCGCGCGAAAGACGTCCGTATGGAGCTGGATAAAATTTCTCGTTAAGTCGGACCATCACCTTACTTGATGGTTCGTCTTCGAGGCTGAGTAATTCTTGCAAAGCAAGGGCCTTGGCATTTTCTAACTCGGCTGAGTCAAAATGCGGCTCAAGAATCATTGTAGCCATTAGAGAAAAAAGCTTTGCTAAGTTCTCCGACAATAAGGCGCCAGAAAAGACAGCAAGTTCCATGCCCGAGGACTCGCTATGTTCGATGCCGAGGTTTTCAAATTCGGCGCTAAGTTCTTGGCTATTCCACTGTCCGGCGCCACGACTAAACATGTCGACCATCATATTAGTGATCCCTGCATAGCCCTCGGGGTCGCAGGTGCTACCAATTGGCACAAGTAGAGTCGCGGCAGCGGATTCGGCGTGTGGGATTTCTTCGGCGACGATGGTCAGGCCATTTTTTAGGGTGTGAGAATATTGTTTTCTTGAAATTAAATTCGCGTTAGACATGGTCATAATCATAAGCATGGAGTGTTAAGATCCGCAAGAAATGAGTCAAAGCGTTACTTGTTTTCACTGTTCAAAATCGTTTGAGATCCCGGATGGCACGGTTGCACGTGGCGAGGAGTGCCCGCATTGTCGTGCGGACGCACGGGTTTGTAGGAATTGTAGGCACTATGACCTGAAGGCATATAACGAGTGCCGTGAGCCGCAGGCCGAGCGCATTGTCGACAAAGAAAAAAGAAACATGTGCGATTTTTTTGTGATCGGTTTGCCGGGGAGCTCGACGGGCGCTGCCAAGGCAGATGCCTTAAAAGCGCTAGATGATTTGTTTAAGAAGTAGCCTACGCAAAATTTACAATTTCTGAAATTTCACCTATAAACGTCTCTCATTCTTGCTCTTTGAAATCGTAAAAAAGTAGAGATTTTGTTTTCTATCTCAGTTTAGTTGCAAAGCCACGCAATCAAGCTGAGGTAGAGAGCTGTTTATTGAAGGTTTTAGCGACGAGGAAAATTCAGCCTCTCGAGAATTTACCCCAGAGAATTTGCTTGTAGCTAGTGAACTAGCATCAGGCAAATTCTCGAGGGTAAGAAAATGATCAAACCGTACGAACTAGAACCAAAACTTAGCATTCAACGACCAGGCGAAAGGCCGTTTCGTATCCTTGTGACAGAGGAAGGGCGACGACCTGGCGAGCTTATGGCCTGGGATTTTGTCAATCGCGCACTATATGAAGCAGAGCACTCCGGTGGTAAAAAACTCGTGATTGCCACACAAACTGGTGCCACTGCATTGCCTTTCCAGGAGGCTTTGGTTGAAGCAAATAATCATGGTCAATTTCTTTTCTCAACACTCGTTGGGATGGGAATTGTGATTGATGAGTTTGCTGGTGCTGGGCTTGACACGCCGTGGGGTTATCTGAATTGGCAGATGGAAAAACTCTACAAGCCTGTTGGCATGAACCCTACAAAGATTCTTTGCCCAGGACCAGATAACTTCCTCACGCTCGATCAGACCATTGAAAGACTTGGCGGCATTGACTTTGCTTTTGGTGGCATTGGCCTTCCTGCAAGTGCACATTATGCTTTTCACGAAACTGGTGTGCCACTTAAAACTGGCTGTCACCTAGCAACGCTTCATGAGGCGACAAAAGCTGCCAATCAAGATTACATGCCCCCTGGCATGAAAGTCCCGGACTGCGGGTATACGCTTGGAGTTGCTACTGTCGTGAGCCATGCACGTCATATCTGCATTGCTGCCGAAGGCGAGTCGAAGATTGAATCTGTTGTGCGCGCTCTCACAGGGCCAATTGCAGCTGATTGTCCACAGAGTGGGCTTAGGATCGGCTCCCCGGATACGATTCCAGAACTTGTTCCCTGCGAAGGAGGGACTTTGACTTATGTCATTTGTCCTCAGATCTGGGCGGCACTGGAGGGTCCACTTCTACTTGGCCAACTTGCTCAAGCTGCGCGTTAAAGTCTGACGACGAAGGCTCGAGAGCGGTTTTAGATCTTTCCCAGGTTTAGAAAACAGCTCTCGAGTTTATTTAAATTATTTAGGACCTAGTTAAGGATAAGTTGCCAAATCCTCTTATCGAAGCCAGTCGAGGGGAAGCAACTCACGTTGCCACGCGCTTTTTTCTCAATGATTTCCGATGTGAGGCATTTACAAAACGATGAGCTTCGTCGCGAATACGCCCAAGCATTAATAGCCCCGGGTCATTAACGGCGAGATTTAGTTCCACTTTAACACCTGGCACAAAAACTCGGTCCCGCACCCGATATCCACTTTGACTCGACTCATAATGACTTTTAAGCGCTCGCTCCTTAGCAAGGGCAATTATCGGAAAAGTCTTTGTACAAACCTGATCAC
This sequence comes from bacterium, assembly GCA_016786595.1. Lineage (NCBI taxonomy): Bacteria > bacterium. The sequence goes on from JAEUWB010000053.1 coordinate 93,017, forward strand.
GCGCCTCAAGTGCCTTTGCTAATTGCTCCCTTCCACCATCAATCACAAGCAAGTCCGGTAATGCATTCTCAGCAACCAAGCGCGAAAGATGCCGTCGCACTACTTCATAAATCGAATCAAAATCATTCGGCTTACCTTCCTGCGCTAATTTAAAGAGTCGATAGCGCGACTTCTCAGGAATTCCATCCTTAAACGCAACCACGGCTCCAACAGTAGACTCGCCTTGAAAATGCGCAATATCGATACACTCAATCACCCGCGGCATGCCCTCCAATCCCAGCGCCTCTCGAATCAAATTCAAACTCTGGTCAATCGCACTCGCTCGATAAGCTCGTGCATTAAAATTCTCGCGAGCGTTTTCATCAGCAAGCAAAAGAAAATCATGCTTCTTTCCACGTTGTGGATAACTAATCTTGACCGCCCCACCCTTGCGCTCAGAAATTATTTCTCTTAAAGCGCCGACTAACTCGATCTTAAATGGTAATAATATCTCTTCAGGATAGCTATCCGCCTGCAAATAAAACTCCGTGAGCGCAGTTGATAAAATCTCATCATCTGGCACTTGCATATTAAAAAGCTCAAACGATTTGACATCCTGAATCCGATTCGCACGCGTGCGCAAGTTTACAATTTCGGCCTGGTCTCCTTCGCGATATATCCCCCAGGCATCAATCTCGCCTGCTAAAAATCGATCAAGCGGTCGCTCCTTTTGATAAACCTTCAGAAGTTCGATGCGGTCACGCAGCGCTGCTGCTTCTTCATAGCGAAGTTCCTCGCTCAAAAACTCCATTTGCAGTTCAAGTCGCTGCTGGATTTCCCGAGTTTGGCCTTGAAGAATCGCCTTAGCCTCAGCCAGCCACTCAGCATAATCAGCTTTCGCAACGGCTATGCAGCACGGCCCGGCACAGCGCTTAATCTGATATTCAAGACACGGCCGCACACGATTTTTCATCACCTTATCGGAGCAGGTCCGTAGCGGCACAACACGCTTAATTAGTTCCAACAATGTTCTCACTTCACGCGCAAACGGAAATGGTCCGAGATATTCAGCCCCGTCACGCTCGACCTTGCGCACAAGCTCAAGGCGCGGCCACTCCTGACTATGATCAATCCGCACAAGCAAATGCGCCTTATCGTCCTTAAGCCTGATGTTGTAACGCGGCTGGTAGGTGCGGACTAGATCGGCCTCAAGCACCAGTGCTTGTCTTTCGTCATGCGTAACAATCGTCTCCAAAGAATCGACTAAGCCCATCAAGAACTGAATGTTATAACGGCCATCCCCATGCACACCGTCTTTACTCGCGAAGTAGCTACGCACACGATGAAAAAGATTTTTAGCCTTACCAATGTAAAGAACCTTGCCGGCTTGATCGCGCATTAAATACACGCCCGGCTTTTTCGGGATTTCCTGAAGACGAATTGAAGTGACTTTAGACACGAGCTAAAAACTCACTCTCGTTAATGATTTTAATCCCAAGATTCTGGGCTTTTTCGAGCTTCGACCCCGCATCACTTCCTGCAACAACTAGCGTTACGGACTTAGAAATGCTATTAGCCACGCGCCCACCTTGTGCTTCGACAAGTTGCTTTGCCTGGTCGCGACTCAGTTTTTCCAGTCCACCAGTAAAAAGTACGACTTGCCCTACAAAATTCCCAGTTTGCGCGCGTTCTACTACTTCAATCACAACGCCCCGGGCAAGTAATTCTTCAATCAGCTCAACTTCGTTCTGATCGTGAAAAAATTGGCGAATAGAAATGGCAATTTTTGGACCGACTTCTTCAACGCTTAATAGCTCCTCCTCGCTTGCGTGCCTAAGCTTGTCTAAGTCTTGAAAGCGATCGGCTAATAATTCTGCAGTTCGCTCTCCTACAAAACGCAGTCCTAAAGCATAGATGAATCGTGACAAACTAATGTGCTTACGCGCTTCAATCGTATCAAGTAATTGCGTTACTGATTTTTCACCCATCCGCTCAAGTTCAAGTAAACGCCCACGGTCCAGCGTGAAAAGGTCGGGGATTTTCTGCACTAGTCCTGATTCTAATAGTTGCGTAACGAGTTTGTCGCCCAGCGATTCAATGTCAAAACCTTTTTTTGAGACAAAGTGTCGAATCCGCTCTTCAATCCGCGCTGGGCAGTGCTGATTCGGGCAAAAAACTTGAATACCAGTCTCTGTGAGTTTCACTGCGGAATTGCATTCCGGGCAATGCGTCGGATATTCGAATTTTTTTTCCTTGCCACTACGCTTTTCTGGGTAGACTTGCACAACTGCAGGGATCACGTCACCTTGACGGCGAACCAACACAGTGTCACCGATACGAATATCTTTTCTTTCGATTTCTTCACGGTTGTGTAGCGTTGCACGCTTGACTAAAACTCCACTTAGTCTCACCGGCTCTAGCTCTGCAACCGGTGTTAAAACTCCCGTGCGACCAACTTGAATCGTAATTTCGTTTAATTTAGTAACTGCTTCACGCGGAGCAAATTTGACGGCCACAGCCCAACGTGGGCTACGACTACGAAAACCGTACTGCTCCTGGAGACTAAAGTCTGAAATTTTCACAACAAGTCCATCAATCTCGTAAGGTAATTCGTCGCGAATTTGTTCAGTAGTTTGATAAAAGTCGATGATTTTTTGCTTTGCTGTAGTCGCAAACCAGTTATCTTGCACATTAAATCCAAGGTCTTCTAGCAAACGTTGCGCATCAATTTGAGACTTAATCGGCAATGCTTCTGAACTAAGCACCTGATAAGCGAAAAACACAAGTTCACGCTGGCGGGTAACACTTGCATCAAGTTGTCGCAAACTCCCGGCTGCTGCGTTTCGTGCATTGGCAAACTGCGGCTCATCAGCGGCGAGGCGTCGATTATTGAGCTCTACGAAATTTTTCGTATCGATCATGACTTCACCACGCACTTCCAGCCGTGCAATCGGTGTTCGAATAGAGTGAGGAATATTTTTGATCTGGTAAGCGTTACGCGTTACATTTTCACCAATTTTCCCATCGCCACGCGTGGCGGCAAGTGTTAGCTTACCCTCTTCATAGACAAGCTCTAAGCTCAAACCATCAAACTTATATTCAACGGTGTATTCAAGGTCAGTGCGCCCAAGGTCCTTTTCAGAGCGCGCAAAAAAATCATTCAGCTCCTCAACTCCAAAGGCATTGGCAAGCGAAAGCATCGGCTCGCGATGTGGCGCGGGAGAAAAAGTCTTATCAATTACGCGATGACCAACCCTGAGAGTTGGCGAATCTGGGTCTGACAGACTGGGATATTCATGCTCGAGCGCTTCAAGTTCACGAAAAAGTTTATCGTATTCAGCGTCAGAAATCGCTGGGCGGTCTTCGAGATAATAGCGGCGATTTGCTTCCTCGATTAAAGCACGTAGCTCTTTTATCCGGTTAACTATTTCCGGCTTAATATTGAGTTTGTGCTTGTTCGCTACGGTCATCTGATTTCTGGGAAAATCCAAATTTTTCTAGTGCCTGTGAAAAACGTTCAATCACAGCTTCCCAGGCATAGACTTGTTCTACATATTTTTTACCATTTTGCCCAAGACTCTCTTGGAGCAGCGGATCTGACTTAAGCTTAGAAACTACAGCAACAAATTCGCGACTATTTGCGAAATAGAGTCCACCATTGGAATTAACTACGTGCTCACGTGGCACAACTGAGTGAGCATGCACTAGCACGGGCACTCCAGTTAGCCAGGCTTCCATCATCACAATTGAAAACGACTCATTGAGCGAAGGCTGACAGAGCGCAAGTGCTCCTGCCATTAAATCAAGTTTTTCCTGCTCACTTACAAACCCTAAGTCAATTACACCCCCTGGAAGGCTTGGTCGAAAATGAACTTCACCAGATCCAATTAAAATTAACTCGAGATCACTGTCTCCAGTCGTGGTGCGATATGTTTCAAAGTACTCAATTAAAAGTGGCAGATTTTTCCCCTGCTCTTTTCTACCGGAGTAAAGTAAATAAGGCTTGTCCCGCAAAAGACTCGGAGTTTTTGCACTTGGGAAGTGTCTAGGCGTAAAGCCCATACCCACGACTGCGCTTTTATCAGTAAAATGCTCCAGCGCAAACAAACTCTGCGCAAGCTCCATTTCTCCCTGAGCATTAAAAATTAAGCCGCGCACGGCTTTAAAAAGCGCGCGGAAAACCGTCTGGTAGGCGTAGTGTTCATCATGTAGGCACGGAATCAAAATTGACTTTTCAGGATAAATAAATGGCCCCCAAAATGAAGTCGGGAAAAGATAAGGGGCAAATAAAATCAGATCGACGTCTTTTCCGGCATTACAAATATGGGCGTATAGATCTTGAGAATTAACACTATTTGTCAGCCATTCTAATTGATCATCAACGGCAAGAATCTTCCCGGACTGCATTTCCAGTTCATGCTTGATAAAAAGCTCTAAATTTCTCTCTGAGACCGCGAAGCGCGTAACCTTAATTCCCTCTTCAATGCTTTGCCCTGCAGGCAAATCATTAGCCCAGGTGCGGTGGTCAATCGCGCAAGTCGTCCAAACTTCAATCTCGCTGACAAGTTCAGGATGATTTTTTAAAGCCTGCAATAACTCATAGACTAAAGTCTCAGCCCCGCCTCCAAGGGATTTTCCATAGCGCGGAAGCACTGCGACAAGTTTATGAATTAGTGGAGAGTGGGTCATGTTCTTTAAATCCAGGAAAAATCTCGAACAGTCTCAGCGTACCACAAGGACCGATCAAAACTCTCTCCAAAGACAGTTTTAATCAATTCTGCTCGTGCTGCCTGTTGTTGGCTCCGTCTTTGGTCGGCAAGTTGCGTTTGTAGTTGCGCAGTTTTTTCAAGCACACGCTCTAAATCAGCAACAACAGATTTTGTATCATGAAAAAGCTCGAGGTAGCGTTTGCCGGCTTGCTGCAAATCCTTGCGGTCAATGCGCACGTCTTGCAGCGCTTGAATCACATTTTCAACCTCTCGCACTTCAGACAAACCGAGCCGAATCTTAAAAACAAGTTCGCGCGGTAAATCTGCGCTTGGACCAAAATCGGCGCAAAGCACTGGGACCCCTGCTGCAACTGCTGCATAGACTTCCGGGTCAAGGGAATGCCTAGTATCTAGGCAAAGCGCTGAGTAGAGTGAGAAATTTTGAATCTCGGAATAACGCTGCAACCTGTCCTTAATTAAAACAGATTTAATGACAATTTTTGTAGCGCATGCACTAATTAGCGCTTCGATTTCGCGCTCTTCTGCTTCGCTGCGAGCAATCCAGGTGATTTCAAACTCTTGATTCGCCCCCCACTCAGACTGAAGTATATTTTCCAACGCATTTCTTAACACGTAGAAACGATTATTACGCTCAGGCAATCCACAAAGCCCTAGCCGAAAGCATTCAGTGTCGGGAAAACCTTTACTCTCAGCGACTATCCAGGGCATTGCAGTTTGGCCGATGTATCCAGTGAAACCTCTAGCGCGAATGCCGTGTGCAGCTGGGGCATTAAATACCATTGCTGCAGCTGAAAGTGGGACTGTGTCGATTGGAAAATCATGCACAACTAACACTCCCGGCATTACTTCAGCTTGGAAAAAGGGTGTCCAAGCTGAACCGGGATTACTTTCAATTTGATAGACAAAGGCATCGAATTTAGCTTTCAAATCAAGGTTCAATGCTTGATGCAGGATTAAAACCTTCAATCCTAAATATGTCGCGGCTTCTCCAATGTCACAATAACTTTTATCATCAACTACAACTGTAATCTCATGGCGCTGAGCAAGCTCAGGCAGGACGCTTTGAGAATAAAGCGCCCCCTTGGAATTAGAACTTTGACCGATTGGGGAAAACCAGGCGATTTTCATAAAATTCTCAAGTCTAGACCCTGCCCTGCGTGGCTGCGGAAATAATTAAATCTTTAAGATCTGATGCAATTTTTTGGTTGCCGATAACTAAACCGTGACTTGCTAAATCGGGAATCAAGGCTTGCTGGTCGGTTTGCCTAAGAGAGTACTGCACGACTGCTCCTGCTTCTTTAGCAATTAGCACAGCTGCTGCAATATCCCAAGGGCTTAGCGATTCATACATCGCGTCCAAACGACCACAGGCAACGTAACAAATATCAAGCGACGCGGCACCGAGCCGTCTTAAGTCACGGCACTTTTCAGTTACAATACCCGCAACAGGAATCGCGCGTTTACGGATTTCTCGATTATAAGGAAACCCAGTGACAACCAAAGCACGGCTTAGTTCTTGACAATTGCCGCAGTTGATTTTTGTGCCATTCAAAAATGCCCCATTCCCTTTTACGGCATGAAACGTTTCCTGCGTGAACGGATTATGCACAAGCCCGACTTGGACCGAACCATGCAAGGCGTAAGCAATCGAAACGCCCACATCACGAAGCCCATAAGCGTAATTTGTAGTGCCATCGATCGGATCAATAATCCAAAGACCTTGGTCAGGATTAATTGCAGTCAAAGTCGCCTGCGTTTCTTCCGCTAGAATTTGGTCATCAGGAAAATGCTCTTTGATGCCCGCGATGATAATTTCTTCAGCCTTAAGGTCTGCTGTTGTCAGCAGGTTTGTCTCACTCTTAAATGATAGCTCAAAGCTTTGATTTTCACGCATTTCATGAATGACAGCACCTGCTGCCAGCGCAAGCTCATTGATTAATGCTAAAATTTGAGAAAAATCTGCTTTAGTCACGCAACACCATCCTGATAGCGGCCGATAATATATATGTAAACTAACAAAAGGAGAAAAGCACATGGACCCTATATTTTCGAGCGTAGCTACGCCCGTGACCACGCCTACGCCGGTTCCTAGCATGAAAAATGCAGAAAAATATCCCGCACTGAGTTCAGAATTTATTTCAGGAGTTAAGACCATTTCCAAGGAATTGGGTGCAAATCCATTGCACCTCATGGCTGCAATGAGTTTTGAAACCGGAGGTACATTTTTGCCGAACGTGAAAAATCCGGTTTCGAGTGGAACTGGCTTAATTCAGTTTATGAAAAATACGGCGATTGGACTCGGATCATCGATCGAGAAACTGCGAGAAATGACTCGCGAGGATCAGCTTCAGTACGTATTCAAGCATTTCTTACCGGCGAAGGGCAAAATTCAGACTTTAGAAGATTTATACATGCAGATTCTCTGCCCAGCTGCAGTTGGAGCATCAAAGCAAAGCGAAATCTTTAATACTGACTCAACCGGCAAGTGCGATCATTCAAGCGGCGCATATCGCAGCAATCAGGGTTTAGATCTTAATGCTGATGGTTCAATTACAAAATCTGAAGCGGTATCAAAACTCTGGAAGCACCTCGAGCGTGTCACGGAAAAATACGGGAAATATTTTACTGAGTAATAATCTGCTGCCCTAGCGAAGTTAAGTAAACTTCCGACAGTGGCACCCCTTCTCTAACTGTGCGATGAATCAGCTGCCATTTACGATTCATCGGACAGTTCTTTCTGTGGCGTCTAACCACAAAGTGCGCGTGATTGGGTTTTTTAACGATCGCAAAACGCTCGTCTAAAAATGGAATAATTGAATGCCGTGAATCGCAGACTAGGACATTTATTTTGCTAGCGCCAGAAAGATGCTGAGGCATATGCGCTAATATGCCTTGGGCTGCCTCACGATATGAGAGTGCCCAATAATCTAATTCAAATCTACGATACGCCCCAGCAATTCCCCCAACAAAGTTATTATAATAACTATACTGATAGGGATGCAGTTTAATGATTTTGATTCCAACCTGAAGCGCAAGCACCGTGACTGAAAGTAGCGTTACTCTGTACAGAAACATTTTTCCGGTTTGCTTTAATTTAAAAATAAAATACGCGCTACTTGCGCCACTTAACGCGGCAAGGATTAAGACTGAAAAGATAAATTGGCGATATCCTGAATAAATAGTTGAACCCTTAATCAAAGAAATGATCACTGGACCAAATCCTGCAATTACCGCGACAATCACTGCAATCAAACTCATCGATTTGTATTCTTTGCGGTAGAGTAAAATTAAACCTTGAATCAAACCTGTCATGCTAGCGGCGAGGAATAACTCCGGAAGTTGAATCAGCAAATACTGCAATAAATAATATCTGGGAATTTGATCTGCGGCATAAAACTCACCATCGAGTAAGGTGGTTTTTTTCCACGCAGTGTAATCGCTAAATTCCATCAGCGCAGTAATTGGGTTCGTAAGCGGCGCGCTATGCGCCCAGGGCCAAGCAAAAATCATTGTTAGGTAAGCCACGGTAACTGCAGGGAGGATCAAATATAGTAAAACGTGAATCAGAACACTGCTCAACCCATACTTTTGCCTAACTTTCGTTTCGAGAGTAAAGCACCAGAAAAGCACGCCTAGAACGTATGGCAAGATTAAAAATGCCCCAACAACTCTAATGCCAAGAGCGAGGCCGGTTACTAGTCCGAAAAGAATTACAGCTTTAGGTTTGATTTCTGGAAGAGCTTGCAAGAGTTTGAGATATAAATACAGCGACCAGATATAGCATGTTGCAAATGGTATATCTTTTGGATTGATAAAGATTGAGCCAAAATATCCTGGGGTTAAAATAATTATTAGCGCTGCAAATATTCCTGCACAAGGGCGGATTTGTTGATCGCTAATGAAGATTGTAGCTAATTTATAGACACCACAAATTCCGCAAAACCCAAATAACGCCCAAAGCAAATGGCGGGATTCATGCGGCGAGAAAGGGAAAAGTCTGGTTACAACCTCACCTAGTAGGTCTGCAGCTCCTCCGTAGTAACTGGCGTAACCCATATTCTGGGCTGTTTCGTCAGCAAAGCCTGTAGCAAAGTAGTTATATATAGCCTTACCGTATTCCGATCGACGATCTTCATCTGTTGATATTCCGTAATCTTGGAAGACGGCAAAAATCACGATCAACAACAGTATCATTCCAAAATAGATCGTAAACTTATGTGCTCGCATCGCGACTTAAAGAGTAGGTAATATTTTGAGCTTTGTAAAAGACAAAGAATAATCGAAATCTCTTTGGGATAACTATGAAACCTGTATTCGCAAAACAATGAAGGAGTTTTGGGTGCCTGCTTCCGGAGAAGACAAGCACCCACCGCGGAGACTTTAATCAGTCGCCGTGGACCGAAGCTGCGCCATTGTCATGTGCAGGATTCGGTGGACGTTGAGCGCTGCTTCGCTTGCGCTTGGCAACGACCAAGGCAGCTGCAGCTGCAGCCACAACGGCGACGACCGAAAAGATACCCAATTTATTCTTCATCTTGTCACTTCCTATTGAGCAAACTAGCTGTGCCTAGTATTGCCCTCGACCCTTTTGTTACCCCAAAAGAGATGGGAGATATTAGCACATTAAATTACAAAGAAAAAGACTCGCTTACTTATATTTTTCTTTTAGATACCCGATCGCGGCAACTAAGTTAGGAGTTTTTCGTCGTCGCCTCAACCAAAACTTTGAGTACGCCAAGTGAGGTGGTGACCTCGTAGCAGTTTAAGATCACAATGAAAATTCGAGCGAAGAAAGGTTGGTGGCCTCAGAAGGACTTGAACCTTCGACCCTCCGGTTATGAGCCGGGTGCTCTGACCAACTGAGCTATGAGGCCATGATGGGGTTTATATAATATCGTATACATCCAGCCAACTTCCTGTTTCTACCGAGATCGTTAGAAGATGTTCAACAAAAAAAGCCCTGCCGCTACCTGCCTACTTTTCCATGAAGTTTTTAAGTTTTTTTAGGCGACTAGGGTGCCGTAATTTACGCAGTGCTTTAGCCTCAATTTGTCGAATACGTTCACGTGTAACGTCAAAGCTCTGTCCCACTTCTTCAAGCGTGTGGTCACTCTTTTCGCCAATACCAAAACGCATTCGTAGCACCTTCTCCTCACGCGGAGTAAGTGTTCCCAACACATGACGAGTTTGCTCCTGCAGGTTGATATTAATCACAGCATCTGATGGAGATACCGCGCGCTTATCTTCGATGAAATCTCCAAGCTGCGAATCGTTATCTTCCCCAATTGGAGTTTCCAACGAGATCGGCTCTTTTGCGATTTTCAAGACCTTGCGAACTTTATCAACTGAGATATCCATTTTCTCGGCGATTTCCTCAGGCGTTGGTTCGCGTCCAAGCTCTTGAACAAGTTGCCGTGAAGTCCGCACGAGCTTATTAATCGTTTCGATCATATGCACAGGAATACGAATCGTACGTGCTTGATCGGCAATCGCACGCGTAATCGCTTGGCGAATCCACCAAGTTGCGTAGGTTGAGAACTTATAGCCGCGTTGATATTCAAATTTATCAACGGCTTTCATCAAGCCAATGTTACCTTCCTGAATCAGGTCGAGAAATTGTAAGCCGCGGTTTGTGTACTTCTTGGCAAGCGAAACCACCAAGCGCAAGTTAGCCTCGACCAGTTCGCGCTTGGCATTATTGACCTTGATTTCACCACGCAGCACAGTCTCAATCGAGCGTCGTAATTCATTCAGGGGCAACATGCATTCATACTCGATGCGTTGCATATTCGTGCGAACTTGATTGATTTCATCGGCAAGGTCGCGTGCTTCATTAGCTTTAAGCTTGAGGCGCCGCGTTGCACGCTTAAAAGCAAGTTGATTATTCTTATTAATCTCATCAACTGCTTCAAATAACTCAGTATCGTCACGACCAAATTCACGGCGGATGCGACTCATGCTTTTTTCGCAAGAGTCTAGGATTTCAATATAACCACGCATACGCACGATTACGCCGTCGTTTAACTTTTTAGAAAGTTGCAAATCAACAATTTTCTCCGCTCCACGGTCGCGCAGCCTGTCGTATTTTCGCTCTAGTTCGCGATAGGTTTTCGTTCCAGCTTCGGCCTTAATAAATGACTTAAAGATTTCGTCCAGGTTCTTTTTGGTTTTTTTCAGACCTTGCACATCTTTAAGGAATAGCTTTTTCTTTTCTTCGTCATCTTGCTGAATCGGAGTTGGAGCTTCTTCAACAACTTCTTCTCCATCTTCATTAACCTGAGGTTGTTCTAACTCTTCTTCTTCCTCTTCCTCTGGCTCTTGCTCTTCTTCATCGAAGATGTCACGCATGCGTAACTCTCCGGCCTTGATGCGCTCAGCTAGTTCGAGGATATAAGAAACCGTAATTGGCGAGCGATGAATTTCACGGTCGACTTCAATCTGACCAGCTTCGATACGTTTTGCGATTTCAACCTCACCCTCGCGCGTGAGTAGACTCACCCCACCCATTTCGCGCAGATACATGCGCACTGGGTCTGAAGTCTTTCCTACTCCAGGTGTTGCAGCTGTATCAGAAGCAAACTCGGCTTCAGGTTCGGCCACGCGTAACTGAGGATTTGCAACGAAATTCGGATCGGGTTCATCGTCGTTAACATCAACTTCAGAATCGCCTAAAAGATCGAGTAAATCATCGACCTCTTCCCCCTCTTCAGCTTCTGCGCCAATTGCTAGAATCGGCGCAGTAGTAGAGGCCTTCTTTTGTTCTGCAAGCTTAGTGGTGGGTAATGCCTTGACCTGCCCTTCCTTGGGGAGCTTTTCCTTTTCGCGGGCATCTTTTACTTTTAGATCTTTTGTTGCTTTAGCGGGAACAAGCTTAAGAGCCTGCTTTGTTGCAGGAATTTTTTTACTGCCAGTTGATTTTTTCAAAAGCTTTTTCTCTAGTTTTTTCTGGATATTTTTCTTCAACGAAGATTTTTTCTGAGCTAATTTCTTTTTGAATTTAAGCGCAGCTTGTTTTTTCTTTGGCGGACGACCCATTCTTATTCTTATTCCTTAAACTACAAAACATTTGTCAAAGTTTGTGCTTGCAGCTTTGACGTGAGAGATGCTGCCAGCTTGACAAAGCAATGTTATATTAAATACGCCAAGAAGTGTGGCGTATAAGACGAGTTTTTTTAATACTTCCAGGTAGTTATATCAAGTGCCTGTAATTGACCAGCTAAGTACCTCAAATTCCACTACTTATTAATTCGCGATGATTCTTCTAGCTTTCTCCGGCTAATCAATTTCTGTTGTGCGTAATCTAAAGGGGATAAGTCTGCTTGAGTGCCCTGCGCGCGATCCGAATGAATTCTTTCTGCAAAACGCTCGATGTCATCAAGCACCGCATTGATTCGTGCGCCACCAAGTAACAGTCTACGCCTTAATTCACGTAAGACAATCTCATCACTGATACTATGATCGCGTAAAATCATTTCGACCTTAGAAACATCACTTGCAGAATCCAGCCACGACTCAGCGTTGCCTAAACGTAATGCTAGTAGTTTGTCGAATACTGAAAGTAATCGCTCCGGAATGATCTCGCGAATACGATTGTCTTGATCAATGCCCCAAAGCTTATCGAGCGTGCCGTGATCAAAAAGTGCCGCAAGTAAAAGCTCAAAACACAAAGCCTTAAATTGTCTTTCAGTTGGAGTTTCTTGACGCTTCTCAACTTGGTCCTTAGCGTGGGCGGCCTCAGGCTTAGCTTCAGTAACCGAAAAAGATGAAGTAATTTCAGCTTCCAAGGAATTGAGTAGTTTTTCCAAGCGGTCATAGGACAGGTCCAAGTGCGTAGCTCCTTTCTTTAGTAAAATCTCCTGTTCAACCGGGCTTTCTACGCGTCTAACGCGGGATACGTATTCTTCTGCAGCGCGAGTTTGGGACCCTACCCCTTGAATACCTGCAACTAATTCTGCCAGGAAAATTTCTTCAATTGGTTTGATCCGCGCGGCAAAAAGTTCTCTAATTTTTTCATAACTCTCACGCTGACAGAGGGTATCTGGGTCATCAGCTTGATCGAGAAACACCACTTGCACGTCGAGACCAGAATTTAAGAAGAGATCAAAGCTCTTCACTGCCGCCTTACGTCCTGCCTGGTCACCATCAAAAAGTAGCGTTACGCGGTCGACAAAGCGCTTGAGCACTTTTACGTGGTCTTCTGTTAAACTCGTTCCGCAGGTTGCAACTGTGTTACTAAAGCCGCGCACCGCCATAGAAATCACATCAAAATAACCTTCGACGAGAAAGACTTCTCGAGTGTTACGCATTTCAGGTAAAGCTTTATGCAAGCCATAGAGCGCTTTACGCTTTGCATAAATTGGGCTCTCCGGTGAATTAATGTATTTCGGAGCATCGTCAGACTTAATCACTCGCCCACCGAGCGCAATGACAGCTCCATCACTTCTTGAAATCGGGAAAATTATGCGGTCGCGAAAAGCATCGTAGGCGCGTTTAGCCTCATCGCTAGTTTCAGGGCTTTTTTTACGCAGTCCAACTGTGAAAAGTAAGTCCTCAAGCTCTGCTCCTGCAACTTCTTTCGATTTAACGTGCTCACGAATAAAATCCCAGGCACGCGGAGCATAACCCAAACCAAAATTTCTGATCACGTCTACTGTGATTCCACGTCGCGTAAGGTAATCGCGGGCTGCTGCTGCGTCGGGGCTTTTCACCAAAAACTGATAATAAACTCCAGCTGCGCTACGCATCACTTCGCGCATGGAGCCTTCTTTACGCGTGGTTTTAACTTTCTCACTTTGTTCTGGGACCGGGATATTTAAGCGCTTCGCTAGAAATCTTACAGCCTCAGCAAAGTTAAATCCTCTGGTTTCCATGACGAAGTCAAAGACTGAGCCACTTTTGCCACAACCGAAACAGTGAAAATATCCGTCTTCATCCCGCACTGAGAACGAAGGAGTTTTTTCATTATGAAATGGGCAAAGACCGGTTAAGTTTCGGCCTGAGCGCTTAAGCTGCACACGCTCGGAAATAATCTCAGCGATATTGGTGCGCTCGCGAACTTCATTAATTACGGATAGGGGGATGGCCATACTGCTTAAAATAGTTTGTATTTTTTTAACATAGTTCACTTGCCTTGCCTACTTTTGATGATTACCTAAGGACTGAGCCAGTCAGAGAGTTGGAGCTGGACAAACTTCGCAAATAATGTGGGCAAAAGTTAGACAAATAATATGCTTTTGCTTGCGGGCGAAAAGCAATTTTTATCAATCATTTACTTGAGGAGGTAAATCATTATGGCATCATTTTGTGACTATACACCAGCTAGCGCTAAATCACGTAGCTTATGGGGTGGAGACTTTGATCGCTTATTTTATCAATCTTTTGGGGATATTTTGGGCAATGTCTCAAACACCTTAAAAGGTTACAACAAAGCGTTCCCAGCCGTTGAAATGCGTGACACCGGGAAGGAATTCCTCGTAACGCTTGAAGCTGCTGGAGTAGATCCCAAGGAGCTTGATATTGCGATCGAAGATGGTGTGCTGACTGTTAAGGGCGAGAAAAAGCACGAGCATACGGAAGAAGATAAAGGGGTATTTTACTCAGAGCGATCAGTCGGAACATTTCAGCGTAGTTTTCAACTTCCTGATTATGTCGATGCAGAGAATGTAAAAACCAAAAGTACAAATGGAGTTGTAACTCTTACTTTTGGGAAGCTCAAAGAAAAAGCTCCGAAGAAAATTCAGATTGAAGCCTAAAGCAGGAGCTAAGCGGTATTACTGCCAGGAGTTTAGCAAGCTCCTGGCAGCTTTGTAATTTAATTAAAAGACAAAGGGGTTCTTGGAGTTTTTAAAACCTAGAACCCCTTGCGCAGTGCTAGATGCAGCGGACTACATTTTGCTGAAGTGCTTAAGCGCCATCTCCAAGGGCTTGCCTGCACACTTGAAGTCTTCTGGAACAGGTGTCTCGTATTTCTGTTCCAATGTTTGCCAGCGCTCAAACCCCAGACAAAGAATAGAACTACCAACTAGCAGTCCGATACTGATCCAGAATAGAGAAACGCGAATCCACCACGGCTCAAGCCCGCGTGTCATTGCCAAGCAGAAAATCAGCATGCAAATACATCCAGAAGATAAAATTCCGATGCATGCAGCATTGACTTGCTGGTTGAGTAATTTCATACGCTCACACGCCACTGGAAAATATCCCAGTATAAAATCCACGAATCTAGGTGCAAGCTTATAGCCTACAACAACGCCGAGAATGATTAAGACATAATTCATCATATCCTCCATGATATCCGGATTTGAACCACCCTGAGGCAACTCAAACCCGA
Organism: bacterium; assembly: GCA_016786595.1. Taxonomy (NCBI): domain Bacteria; species bacterium. The sequence goes on from JAEUWB010000053.1 coordinate 108,056, forward strand.
ATAGCGGAGGAAAAAACCTGTTACTCTCCAAGAACTACCCAAGTAGAGCCCAATAGCATGATCCGTAATTTTTTAAAATACACCTTACTGGCAGACTGACTGAAGTTGCAACCAGTAACCAGGGCTTTGATTAGCCGGGCATGAAGAAGTTGGATTTCCCGTGGGCATACACAGCCCCAATCCAGAGCGGGATTTTTCAATAAATGAGAAGTAAACTTGTTCAGTAGTAGGCGCAAACATCAAAGCGCCGCAATTTAGCTGGGCACGCACTTGAGTGTTGGGCGTGATTGTCATCGCAATTAACTCATCGTTTGTTTTACTTAAATCAACAGGACGAAACTCGGGCATGAGCGCACTAACAGTTGAGCCTTTTCCACCATACATCAAACCCCATACTTTCGGGCACTGGCCAGCGTTAACTTCAGCTGTATTAAGAGCCCAGTCTTTTTTCACACCTTCTCCAAGAATGCGCACGTTAGCATAAGCAGTAATTGCCGGGAAAAAGTAATGGTCGCTTTGCGGTAAGAACATCATATCTTTAGAAAGATGCGTCAGCACTACTCCATCAGCACCGACAATGCGCCGCGTACCGCGCACCAGCGCTAGAGCATCAAGTGCTGAACCAGGAGTCATCCCATCAAAGTAAAACCCTTTAAGTCCAGCTGGAGAGAATTCGTCCCACAAGTTTTGTAAAAACTTTAGGCTTTCTTCCGCATTCTTAGTGTAAAGAAACTGCGCGCCAATGTAGAAGACTGGGTCAGGAGTTGTTTGCCCTGACACGGGAGTTGTTAAGCGCTTTAGATAGTTCTTCACGTGAACTTTTTCAGCCGGTGAAACAAGATACGGACCTTGCACATCGGCTCCTGGCTGGTATGGATTCTTACAATTCGCAGGATAGGCTGTCACCTCCGAGCAGTTTAAATAGAGTGGATTTGGTGCAATGTAATCCTCAACCTTTGTCGCACTTGATTTACGAACATAATAGTACTGCGGCACATTTGGATTCTGTGCTCGCGCATAGCGCGACCAGTTGAGGAACACAATATTTAAATTATTTGGCGCAGTGCGAATTTTATTTAAGTGATTAGTGATATTATTGCTGCTTCCTTCAGGTAATTTAGGATCGACGCCGAGAGAATTCTGCAAACGTTCCGCGCACTGCGCTCGCGGTGCAAGTTCACGAATCGGAAAAGCTGAAAGCACAAATAGGTCGTAAGGCTTTAAATTGTAGCGAATACTCCATAAACCAGTTGGCCGTTTAGCGCCTTGGGGGTCGCTACTCCAGTTTCTGGGAGCATAGTTAACTTGCCAGTTATCGCGTTCAAGGGTGTCACGAAAATAATTTTCGTCATAGCGCCAGTCGCCAAAGTCGTCCGAACTCGAAGCACCACTGCCATTTGAACTATAACCCGAAGCATCGATATCATTAATTTGCTGTGGCGGGTAAATTGGCGAGAAGAAAAAACCTTCATAATTACTCAGATGCGCCTCAAAGATGGTGCCCACTTCTTGGTTAAAATAAAAATCCTTGTAACAGTTAGGACAAGTCCCATCAGCACGATTTTCTGGACTACCACTCACAGTCAGCGCTTGATTGCCAGCACGATCCCTAATTTTAGCCAAGAGTGTGCCATCCGGGCTAATTCGCAATGCGTAATGAGCATTACTTAAATACACATAATCAGTCTTTCCTGGCTTAGGCAGACTGCGGATTTTTAAGCCCAGTAAGGCTCCTGAGGTAAAATCAATTTTAGAAATTACCCTCCCCTGACGGGTCGTAACGATACTATCTCCGGAACTTGAGCTATTGATCGTAAAGCGTAGTGTGGCAGTTTCAACGAATAAATTTGTTGTAGTGGCAGAAAGCTCAGTGCATTTCGGAGAACTAGCTGCAATCTCCATGCCCGGATAAGAGAATTCCTGATTAACAGAACTAAATTCCCCCCCGCTTAAGCCTGTTTCAAAATTATTTGAAGGCTCAGAAAAAGTCACATCGTCAAGTAAGAAGCGGCCATGAAACCCATTCATCTCAATACTTAAGGAAAGTTTTACTGTGCTCGGGTCGCTTACTCGTGGGAAAGTAAACGAGATATTTTCATTCGCCCAAGGTCGGTTTTCGTTATAGGCATAGGCACCATCCCAGCGCTGCAGATTTACAAGTCGAATTTTTTCTGAAGCTCGCCCGGGGGTGCGCACGACTAGGAAGAAAGTTGGAAATCCACAAAATACTCCTAAGGTCTTAGCGCGGTAAGCATTGCCCTTGTGATTTGCGTAGGCAGTGGAATTATAGCAAAAAATATTTTCAAGCTTATGACGAAAAGTTAAAGTGTAGTTCGACCCAGGACTAAAGCCGGTCGACGGAAAAGGCACTTCAACTTGACCAATTAAATTCTCCGTTTCGTATGAACCAGTATAGCTTAAGAGTGTGCCGCCGTGGCCGTCGTTTTCGAGATTATAGCCCGTTGGTCCAGCGGGAGGAACCGGTGAAGAAGTTGGTGCTGGAGCAAGATACCACAAAAATTTCTGAGCAGAACGAGTAAAACGCTCTTCAATATTCTGAATGACAGTTTTTGGACTTGAATCAGTCTCCGTGCAAACAGGCTCGCTACCTCCGCCATTGCCGTTTCCATTGCCGTTTCCATTTCCATTGCCGTTACCGTTTTCGCTTCCATTATTCTCGAACAATCTAATGCATTGTTTCTTACCAAGCTTGATTGCTTTTTTTAGAGCTTTGCGTCGATGTGATTTTACTTTCTTGATCAGTGTTCGGTCGCTCACAAAACGTCGCTTAATTTTTGCGCCAAACTTCGATTCGCCTGGTCGAATGCGACAAACTGCTGAATATTTAAATTTTTTAAGTGGATTGGGTGATAGCTTAATAATTTTCGTTGGAACCGACTCAGCTCTGACAAGGCCTGGATAGCTAGCAAAGAAAAAGCACGCCATCAAAGCACTTAGTCTAAGCAAACGTTGAAACTTCAATAAAACTTGGAAAATAACCACTATAAAACCTATACCTATTCACATATCCGGAGATTTGCGTTAGGTGATCCAACAATAAAGCAATTATTTTCCTTAATCTTTCTTGAGGGTTAAACCATGACAGATAGAAAATCTTCTTCAGAGCAGCTTAATCAGAAGATCGTGCTTATCACCGGCGCATCGAGTGGCATTGGAGCTGCAACAGCACGGGTTTGCGCTGCAGCTGGGGCAAAGCTAGTTATCTGCGCGCGTAGGCTAGAACCACTAAAAACACTAGCAGCTGAACTAGCAAACGAGTTTGACACTAAAACCCATTATTTCCAGCTTGATGTCCGTGACAAACAAGCTGTGAAGCAAGCACTCGACTCACTACCTCAAGAATTTTCCCGGATTGACTGTTTAATAAATAATGCTGGCCTGGCTCGTGGAGCAGTAACTTACGACAAATACCCCGAAGAAGCTTTTGAAGAAATGGTTGACACAAATATTAAGGGCCTACTCTATGTCACGCACGCGGTTTTGCCAGGAATGGTAGCGCGCAACTCCGGCTATATTGTAAATCTTGGATCAATTGCTGGACGCGAGGCCTACCGCCTTGGTTCAGTTTATTGTGGAACAAAAGCATTTGTAAAAATGTTTACCGAAGGGTTAATTAGCGACTTAGTTGAAACCAAGCTAAGAGTTACTTGTATTGACCCAGGCAGAGTTGAAACTGAATTTAGTCTCGTGCGCTATTCAGGGGACAAGCAAAGGGCAGATCAGGTCTACAAAAACTCAACGCCACTCAAGGCCGAAGACATTGCAGAGCTGATTTTGTTTACAATCACTCGTCCAGATCACGTAAATATTAGTAATCTACTGGTCATGCCAACTGACCAGGCAAGTGTCGCTCTCGATGCGCGGAACGTAAAAGCATAGTTAGAGTTAAGGCTATAAATGAAATGTTCTTGCCAATAATCAGCGCTCGAGCGAAGCTATTCTTAAGATGTTTGGACTTGGCTTTTCAGAAATTATCGTAATCCTGATTGTTGCACTTTTAGTGCTGGGACCCGATCAGCTGCCCACTGTCGCAGTCAAGCTTGGGCGCTTCCTTGCCGGCCTGCAACGTTCTTTTGAAGACATGAAAAAGGATCTTAAGCTTGATGAGCTCGAACGCGAGATTCGATCTGCGGCTGTTGACTTGAAACGCATGGATAGTGGCGTGAGAACTCAAATTAGAGAGATTGTTTCTGTCGAGAATACCCCACACGAATCAGCGCAAGAACCAGCACAAAAAACCGAAACTCCAGCACGGGATACTACGCAAAAAACTACGGAGCAGGAGTCATGAGTGCCGAGAAAGTCATGCCGCTTACTGGACACTTGGCAGAGCTGCGTACGCGACTGTTTCATATTATCGGCGGATTGGTAGTTGCAACGCTGATTTTAGTAAACTTCACTGCAGACTTGTTTCAAATCTTGACTTATCCACTCTTAGTCACAAAAAAGCCTTTTGAGTTGATTGGCACAGGGCCTGCCGATGCCTTTATGGTGAAATTGACGTTAGCGATTGCAGGCGGTGTTTTACTTTCCCTGCCCTACACCTTTTATCAGCTTTGGCTCTTTATTGCACCGGGACTCCATGAAAAGGAAAAAAAATTTGTAGTCCCCTTTGTTACGGCAACAAGCATTTGCTTTTTTCTTGGCGTTGCTTTTGCTTTCTTTATCGCCTTCCCTTACGCCTTTGACTACTTTGGCGCAGAGTATCAATCGATTGCAGTACAACCTTCCATTCGCATTAACGAATATTTAACTTTCGTAATTAGACTTTTACTTGTTTTTGGAACGATCTTCGAATTGCCAGTTATTTGCTATTGCCTTGCGCGACTTGGGCTAATCAGTTCAGAGTTTTTAATCAAGCATTTACGTATTGCAATTGTGTTGATTTTTATTCTTGCTGCCGTTTTAACCCCACCCGACGTGGTCTCGCAGCTTCTAATGGCAGCTCCGCTGTGTGTGATTTATGCGCTTTGCATCTGGATCGCCAAACGCTTTCAGCGCACACCACGGGTCTAGGGCAAGAAAATTCCGCTTAAGGATGGCAATCAAGTTAGCGTTTCGAGTCATTGCAAACCTACGCAATCAAGTATGGCAATCTGCTTGCGTTTCGAGTCATTGCGAGCGGAGCGAAGCAATCTGTTAACTGATAAGTGATATTTTCTCGTGCTCGGTGAATAGATTGCGGAACTTGTCCGGCGTCCGGCGTAGTCGACAAAGCTGCATAGGGGAAAGAAATGATCAATGAGCCACGAGCAGACTTAGAGGTCGGGCTTAATCAGAGTTTACCTAATCTAAGTCGCGGAAAGGCATGAGGACACGAGCGCCGAGAGCGCGGGAGCCGGCGAGGACGAAGGTATTTTCTGTTTTATCTTCTATCTGAAATACGCGAGCTTGAAGAATGCTGCCACTGGCGCTGAGGACTTCGATTGTATGAACCCCTGGAGTGACGATAATTGATTCACTTTGAGCGCCGTAGCTGGTTGCGGTAGTGGCGGTTGTTCCTGAGCGAAGTACAATTGCAGCTTGGCCGGGAATAGCGTTAATCACTTTTAGAGCGGCGCTACCTGCAGCAAGTGGCGAAGAGGGTTCGGTGAAAACGTGAGCGGCGAAGGAAGAGCGGCTATCATCGCCTGAGACAACGACAGTTGTTTCGAGATCTTTTTCGAGGGTAGCAGTCAGATCGAGTTTAGAGAGTCCGCGTGAAAACACTGACTCGATTGAGAATGCCTGAGGGCCTGATTGTGCGCTAGAAAAGAAGTTTTCGATGCCGAAAGTTGAAGTCTGGAAGTCCTTTCCAGCGGAAGTTAGGACTAGTGGAGCTGAGTCGAAGGAAGCGTTAATCAGACGGATTCCGGTCCCGCGAGTGCGTGAGAGCTTAGTTGAGCCTGAATTTGAGTTTCCTGAGCCAGTGTCTCCTCCTCCACCTGAGCAGGCAGAGATTAGAAGAGAAACTAAGATTAATCCGAGTACATTTTGCTTAACCATCTAGGCGCTCCATTTTTAATGCTATCTAGCTGATATCACAGCTTGTTATTGAAATCTAACCTGCTTGATTCCAGGGGAAAGTTAAAGTTTTTCAGTGTTTTTGCCGTTTTACAATAGAGCTACGAGAATCTCGTATGGAATCAAAAAAGCAGACGATCTTAATAGTTGAAGACAGTAAGTCGCAGCGTGCGATTATTCGTCAAGCCTTTTTCGAGGAAAATTGCGAATTAATATTTTGCGCTGATGGCAAACGTGCTCAAGGAATTTATCTTTCACATCGTCCTGATCTTGTGATGCTTGATGTCGAATTGCCGGGGCAGAGTGGTTTTGATTTGTGTCGTTGGATTAAGCAACAGACTGCCGAAGAGTTTGTGCCGGTGATGATGTTGACTGTGCGTGATGAAGTTGAAGATAAGGTTTACGGCTTAGAGTCAGGGGCGGATGAGTATTTAACTAAACCCTTTGCTTTTGCTGAGTTAAACGCGCGCGTAAAAGCTCTGCTACGGATTCGTAACCTCACAAAAGAGCTAAAGCAGACCCAAATCTCGTTGAAACTTGCAGAGCAGCAGCTTTTCCGGGTGCAGCTTGCCGCCGGGGCTGCACATGAACTGGGGCAACCGTTAACGGTGATTCAAATCCATAGTGGGCTGTTAAAAAACTATGCAAACTCAGAGAAAATTCAAACCGTCGCGCAAACAATTGAGCAGAATTGTCGCATCATGAAGCAGACACTGGAAAAGTTACTACGCTTGAGAGAATTTAAGTCCGAAAAATATATTGGTGTAGATTCAATTACAAAAATAGAATCTGATTAGGGAAGTTCTAATTAAGTTCGAAGTTCAGTCCAGTTCGAGGAACAAGAATTGGGAGCGCACTAAACGTGTTTCTCGCGACTGCGATAGACAGTAAGTAGCGCCATAACGCGGCGCACATATTCCTGAGTTTCAGGATAAGGTGGAATGCTGCGGCGATAGTCATCCACCGCGCCTTCGCCAGCGTTATATGCAGCGGCAGCAAGCTTGTGATTCCAGTCATAGCGGTCAAGTAAGAATCTTAGGTATTGCACGCCACCTTTCACATTTGCCTCTGGATTATAGGCGTTTTTCACGCCAAAACGCTTGGCGGTTCCTGGCATAAGCTGCATGAGACCCATCGCGCCCTTGGGGGATTTAGCTTTAGGATTAAAATTTGATTCAGCATGGACAACAGCTTTAACAAAAGCTGGATCAAGCGCATGGGCTAAAGCGGTGCGAGAAATCATGTCGTCGTATTCGGATTTTTTTGCTGCGATTTTAAAACTTCGGGGGGAACTATAGGCCCAGCCTTTGTAACTCGAGAAAGAGCCTACGCTAGGCTTAAAAACATCGAACTTGACGCCTTCTTTTGGAGCTTTTGTTGTAAAAGTAATGACGCCGCGCTTGCCCTTAATGACGTACAAGGGTGAAGCCATGGCCTGGCCTACCAAAAATGAGGTGCAAAAGAGGGAAAAGAAAGCTAATTTTTTTCGTAGCATATAGACTATCACTTTTGATGTCAGTTTGTAGCAGTTCGTTTCCGTAGTTTCATTAGTAGATTCGATATTTCTATTTTACCTTAGTTTGTTGCATATTGTGAAGCGTGAATAATCAAGATTTCTTAGTAATTGGTTCGGGCATTGCAGGGCTATTTTTCGCTTATAAAATAGCACCTTACGGCAGTGTGACAATTTTAGCCAAGGATGAGCCCTACCAAAATAATACTTTTTACGCCCAAGGCGGAATTGCCAGTGTAGCTCTTGGGAGCGATTCGTTTGAGAGTCATATTCAGGATACCTTACTTGCCGGAGCAGGAATCTGCAAAGAAAGTGTAGTGCGAAACGTTGTAACTGAAGGCCCTGACGCAATTAATGAATTGATTGCGCTTGGGGTTGGTTTTGATCGCGACAAGTCAAGTGGCGAGTATAGCCTGGGCAAAGAGGGCGGTCACTCTGAGCGTAGAATTTTTCACGCAAAGGATCAAACGGGAGCCGAGATACATCGTGCTCTTTATGATCACGTAAAAAATTTACCAAACGTAAAAATTCTTTCGCATCATCTTTCGATTGATTTAATTACCAAAAAGAATCAAGTTTCTGGCGCTTACGTGCTCAACAAAAAAACTCGCGAAATCCAGCCATTTTCTGCGCGTGTCACTATTCTTGCCACGGGCGGTGCGGGGAAAGTTTATCTCTACACTTCTAACCCAGATGTCGCTACTGGTGATGGGATTGCCATGGCCTTTCGCGCCGGTGCGAAAATCGCCAATATGGAATTTTTCCAATTCCATCCGACTTGCCTTTATCATCCACTGGCCAAGTCCTTTCTGATTACCGAGGCAATGCGTGGTGAAGGCGCGGTTTTGAAAAATTCTGCAGGTGAACGCTTCATGCAAAATTATGACCCGCGGGCTGAGCTTGCTTCGCGTGACATTGTGGCACGTTCGATCGACGCCGAGATGAAGCGCACTGGTGCTGATTGCGTTTATTTGGATATCTCACATCGTGACAGCGAATTCATCAAGACCCACTTCCCTTTTATCTATCAACGCTGTCTAAGTTTTGGAATCGATCTCACTAAACAGGCAATTCCTGTAGTTCCAGCAGCGCATTATACTTGTGGTGGAGTAGTTGTCGATGAATATGGAGCAACAAGCCTGCCCGGACTTTACGCGCTGGGGGAAGTTGCAGCAACTGGACTACACGGCGCAAATCGTTTAGCTTCAAATTCACTCCTTGAAGCGGTCGTCTACGCAAAGCGCGCCACACAAGATATCACTCAGAAGCTCGCAAATTTTCCTGCACCAGAAGCACTAAAAGGCTGGGATCATCTCGACACAGCCATTAGCGAAGAGGAAGTAATTGTCAGCTATCTTTGGGATGAACTTCGACGACTAATGTGGAACTTAGTCGGAATTGTTAGAAGCAATCGGCGTTTAAAGCTTGCGCTCAGACGTATTCTCGAAATAAAGAATGAAACTAAAGATTATTATTGGAAGTATCGAGTCGAGCCGGACCTGATTGAGTTACGTAATCTTGTTAACGTTGCAGAACTGGTAGTTCGTTCGGCATTAATCCGCAAAGAAAGTCGCGGACTGCACTACAACTTAGATTATCCACAAACTGATGATCAAAACTGGAAAAAGGATACGCTCATATGCAAAACAGATTTAGTTTGATCTGGATTTTATTTATTTTTACAAGCTGTTCTCCCAGCACAGATCTCACTTCAATTCAATCCGAGGTAAACTCTGCTCAAGATTCAGCGCAGACTGAAATTGAAGTCTTCATGGCACGGGGTTACATGGGTGGTTCGAATTATGAAAAACTTCATTTGAAAAACGGCATCCTCTGGGCAGAGTGTGGAGAAATTGATCGTAAAAAAGTTGAAACTGCTCCAGCCGAAGAAACTATCGTGAAACTTACTGCTTCAAACAGTGCTGAGGCGGCTACGCAAACTGCTGCACTTTGGGGCTTTAAAGACTCGTTTCAAACATTTCCGCAAGCTGGTTCAGCTTTTTCATTTACTGGGCCAGGGATACTCGAGGTTAAAAATTTAACAGCGAACTCTTCATTTAAAACCTCTGTCGACTCAGTTGCAAACGAAGACTTTAAAGCCTCAAAGCCACTGCTGCGCTTGATTAACATCCTACGTAGGGAAGCAAAGCTTAACTGCACAAGTAAGTCATTCTACGGACTCTAAAGAATTCAGATGGATCACTCAGACTATTCGCAAACGCTTTTATATTTTGCACGTTTTTTTGCGCTCTATATTGCTGTAGTTCCTCACGAAGTTGCGCATGGCTGGGCAGCGCTAAAGCTTGGAGATCCGACCGCAAAGTCGCTTGGGCGACTAACATTAAACCCAATCCCGCATATCGATTTTTTTATGACAATTCTTTTGCCGGGAATGTTAGCTCTATCTGGCTCTCCGGTAATTTTTGGCGGCGCTAAGCCAGTTCCCGTCAACCCCCTCTACTTCAAAAAGCCGCGACAAGGCATGTGTCTTGTCGCAGCAGCCGGGCCAATCACAAATTTTCTAATTGCGCTCATTTGTTTCGCTTTACTCTATACAGGGATTTTTTCGCTGCAATCCGAAGCAGCATTAGTTACAATTATTGTGCTCTTTACAAATGTTGTTTTGGGAACGTTTAATCTTTTTCCAATTCCACCCTTAGATGGTGGTCGCATTGCAGTTGGACTTTTACCAAAACCAGTCGCACGCGCCTTAGCGCGGCTTGAACCCTATGGTTTTTTTATTATCTTTGGGTTACTGGCAATTGGTGCTTTTGATGCGGTCATTAAAGAAGTGCTCAAGGCAACCAGCTGGATTCTTTCACAATCGATATAAAAACAAAGGCGCTTTTATCTTACGACAAAAGCGCCTTCATCAGTAGTTAGTTATTACAATATGTGTTTATTCTATTATAGGTCCGCCGGTGCATCACACTTAACAGCCCAGCGCACGCGTGGCCCCGCTTCCTCGTACTCTCCATATGTAACAAAGCTTAATGCATAGCCAGATGCATAGAACAATTCAGTTGTTCCTGAACAACTAGATTCGTCTGCACCGATAGAACATAAATGATACGGCTCAGTAGGTTCGCTTTGATAACTTGGCAATGAATTGATATAAAAATCAACATATTCATCTTCCCCAAGTGAGTGAGAAACCTCAATAGTATAAGAAACTTCAGAACAGGAATTTAACGTACTATTAGAAACTGAATGGCTATCGAACCAAATCACACCTTGGCCGATATCATCGATCGCCCAAGCTTCAGGGGTATCTGAAGATAAACTATTACTTCCAGTCCCACCTTGGAAATAATCTAGCGAATTTCCGGGAATACCTTGTTCTCCTTGTAGTCCTTGCTCTCCCTGTGCTCCCGTTGCGCCGGTGGCTCCCGTTGCACCAACTGCCCCATCAGCGCCTGTTGCCCCGGTGGCCCCTGTTGCACCAACTGCCCCGGTAGCGCCTGTTGCCCCGGTGGCTCCTGTTACTCCTGCAGGCACAGAAATTAGCCTCTCGCCTTTTTTACAGGACGTTGTTGATCGGTAGTATACAGTACTGCCGCCTCGCTTAACGCAAAGTACGTCAGCCTGCGCTTCAGTTGAATATGTCCAAATTAGAGCGGAGCTTAAAACTCCGTAGACTAGTGGTAAAATTTGACTTCTTGTCATGATCATCGCTCCATCCATAAAGAGTTGATAAAAAGCACGCTAGCAAAGATCCCACGGATAGTTTATCTGTGCAATTGGCAAAATCAAACTTAAAGTAATAAGAAATTTGCAGTGCTTCACGCTTGGGCGGCTAATTGCTGATGCCCCAAATTATACACCAGATAGATAGCTGCTGAAAAAAGCAAATCGCCCAACAAAGCTACTCCGTAAAAAGGCAGTGCCATTGTGTAACAGCTTACCAGTCCAGTTAGTGTTCTGGGATAAATTCCTGAAGTCAAAAAAACTGCAAAGTTAGACAGCGCAAAAAATAACGTTGAGGCAGTGAAGGTATATATTCCAACGGATTGGATTGATTCATGTTTTAAGTATTTCAGCCCGAGAATAGCAATCAGTGCATAACAACCATAGATAAAGGGCATGAGTTCATGAGCACCCACGATTAGATCAGAGAGAAACATGCCTGCCACGAGAGCCGCGATTAAACGCGAAGGTGATTTAATCAAGACACTTCCCCAGAGGGCCAGCGCTAAAACTGGAGTTAGATTTGGTGGGTGTGGGATTACGCGCCAAACAAAAATTGTGGCTACAACGAGTAAAAAATATTTGAGTTCTTGTTTAGATTTCTGCTTCATAGGACCTTTTTAGTCCAAATTAGTGAAAAACTACAACGGTTTTAGTTCATACGGCTGAAATTATTACGAAATCGGGCAAATTTAGCTGTTGTCCAGCGTGTCGCACCTGGCTATCATAGCAAAAACGTCATCCGGGACGACGTGGATGTATCTTCTACAGAATGTCTGGAGATCTTTCGACTCGTAACTAAAATAATGCATGGGGCAAAACTCGTTAAAGATCACAATGCTAATAGGACACTATGAAAACAAAATTTCTACTAACAACATCACTGACATTATTGGCTTCATCCACACTTGCTGCGCCGGTAGATTTCGGCGGTTGGGGTGAAAGAATCAAAGGCGCTGGTGATAAGATTCCTCCGCAGTGCACTTTCGATGTGCCCCGTGGAGCTAAGGCACCGTTTTCTGTAACTTGGTATTGTCAGGATAATTTTACTAAGGATCCTGATATTACGACTGAGGTGTATTTAAAGAAAAAAACTGAATCAGATTTCAAAATGGTTTATCGTGCAATGGGATTTCCAGCGGCGTTTGGCGTTGGGGCTGACACCCTAGGAGTTACGGCTGAAGGAGAATTTACAGACGGCCTACCTGCAAGTTTTCGTTTTGTGGCCATTGACCGTTCAGGGAACCGCACAATTTCTCAAGAAATTCAAGTTACTTCTGAAGATCTCTCGGTTTCTAGCTGTTCGATGGAATTAACCACTGCAGGAACGGAAGCCACAGAAGAAGGTGAGACCGGAATTCCAGAATCAACACTGAGCATAGATTCAACCAGCGTTACAACAAGTTTTGGAACTACGGGGGGAATTCAATTTAAAACAGTGGCTGCGGTTGAGGCTTCAACTTGCGATATTGAATCGCTCTGCGGAGATGGGACTGAGCCAACAAGTGTAAGTTTTAGCTGTGACGTTTCGGGCACAAGTTCACTAACTGGCACATGTTCCGTAAGTCCTGGAGCTGAAGCTGTGACGGTGACGGGAACATCAACTTCAGAAGGTGGAAATGTTTCAGCGCTTGAGCTCACTGGTGAGACAGAAGTTGACGGTCAAGCTGCAACGTTAAGCATTAACTGCTCGAAATAGTTTCGTAGGTAGTCTGATTGTAGCCGCGGAAAAAGCTGATGCGAATCTAAACACGCCTGCCTGAGGAATTTCTAAACCTTTTTTGAGGATGAGATGCTGGCGGAAAGACCAAGGTCATTTCCGCCACATCCATGTGTATTAGTCGAGCTCTCCGTGCTCAACTTTTTAGCTTGAAAGACGCAGCAGAATATCCTTTCCGTAAAAGATCCCTTGCAAAGTCTCATAGGGAACATCCCAGGGGAGTTCCCTTTTGACATGAGAATAATTGCTGGTTCGCACTGGCTCATTCTCATCGGCAAGGCGCCAGAGGGCATTTTGGGCTGAATTTCCTGTGGCTTTCTTGGCCTTAGGAAATTGATCCTTGCCGAAAAGCCAGAACCAGCCAATTTCAAGCCAGCGAAGAAACTTCGGCAGTTTCCCCTCTGTTAGCACGACACGGGCCTCGAAGCTGCAGCTTGCAGCATTTTGGCCAGACGACGAAACGATTACCATTTGCTTCATGCTTCACCATCCGCCACCAGTCCCTGGTGACTTAAAACGCAAAAAACCGTTGATTCCTCAGGTCAAAGCGTTACGGGCAGTAAATCAGAATTCTTGACTAAATGTCAACGAATTGCGACGCAAATAGGTACGTAGTCCTGAGCTCATAGAATTACTTCAACTTCTCAAAATACTGACTTGAGAAACAGTTTCTATTTTCAAAAATTCACAAAAAGACATGTATTCTAAACTACTTACGAAACTCCTTTATCCTAACGGCCGTAGGTACGGGGTCGGCCGTAGGTACGGGGTGGTCGGCCGTAGGTACGGGGTTACTTTTAAATCAACACAACATATAGCTCCCTTGCCAGCATATACATTTCGCAATGCACTTTTTTATGGACTCACTCAATCAATATCCATAGAATTTAGCATAAAATTACAAGGAAAGCGTATGAGTATAAAAAAATTCCTGGCTGTCATCAGTACATTCCTAGCAAGCACCTCCATTGCTGCTCCAATTCCGCAACCAGATAAAAATAATCTGCTGTGGAACACCGACCTAGACCAGGCAAAATACGTGTCCGCAAAAGAAGCCAAGCCCATTTTGTCGCTCAGGCTATTAGGTAATTTCACAGAAGAACTCAGCTGCGCCAATAGCCGAGTGTTTAAAACACTACTCTACCCCGACCCTGCGATACAAAAATTACTCCGCGAAAAATTTATCCTGCACTGGAGTTCCGAGCGCGCAGTCCCAAAAGTAACAATCGATTTTGGCGACGGACGAAAAATCAAAACAACCGTTACTGGCAACAGCATTCACTACATTCTTAACGAAAACGGCCAGGTACTGGACGCTTTACCCGGCGTATACGCCCCTCGAGTGTTTGAATCAAAGTTGCAAAAGATAATTTTTGCCTATTCGAAAAATAAGACCGCGGTCGACCACAAAACTACAATCACCGCCATTCAACAAGAACTTGGGCAGGCTCTACCAATCATCGAAAATTATTTCGGCTTGTCACTGAATAACTTGCAACCCGATCGCCTCGCCGCTAACGCCTCAAATTTGGCCTTAACGAAAGCAGTCATGCAAACAAATACCCTAAAGTCGCTGGGCCTAGCCGACTCACGGCAATCTACGATAAATGATTTTCGAGCCGAGCTTTTACCTTTAGTGGGGTCTGTTGACGTCAATCTTTCCCCAGAAACGACAGCGCTAATTACAAAAATGCATGCTGGCAACCCTGAAGATTTGGCCGCGCAAATCGAATACCTCAAGCAGTCTCTCAAAATCGATACGTTTCTAAATCAATTTCTCAGGGCTCGAATTCACTCTTGGCTGCAAAATGGTCAACCCTCAGACCTTAGTAGTCTCAACGAAAGGGTCTATAAGGAATTATTTCTAACACCAAAAGATGACCAGTGGCTTGGCCTGTATAATCCAAGGATTTTTACGGGGTTATCCAATGGTGGAATAATTAAGTAACGTACACTCAAATTACAAGCATAACAATAATTACTAAAAAATTATTTCGGGTAGATCGAGGCATTAGCTCTCTGATTCGCTTTTTTACGAATAAGTGAATCAGAGAGAATGCAGTAGGAATTAAGGTTTTTACCTTTATCGATAATGATCACGCGTAGCAGTGTCTTGATTTTGTGAATAGAAATCCCAACGAAATCAAGAAACTGCTAACTGCGGTTAAATCCAAATAGAGGTATCAACAATGACGACCACGTCCAACAACTACGCCCTACTCCGGGGCATTTCGCTTTTCGATGTCAGTCTAGCTGTATGCAGCAAAGTCCTCGACATCATCGGCATCGGCGGCTTTCCGAATAAGCAGGCCGGCCAGCAACTGCTAGGCAACTTGATTGAGGTTGCGCATCGCAACCTTACAATTCCTGCAGAAGCGCTGGCAACAACCTGGAACCAAAGCCAGGGCAACTCGACCATGACGGTCGGCAACCCTGGGCAACCATTGATCCGGCTACAGTCTAAAGAATGCGGCTGTATAATTAGGATCCAATGCGATGTAAACGGCGCGCTCACCTTCGGAATCGACTTGATCGATCCGAAATCCGAGAACTCCGCACTCTTCGCGAAACTCTGCGAAATGTTCGGACTCGAACTTGAACGAGCAGACCTGAGCGAAAGCAAAGGAGCCGAAGCAGAGTTCGATGGCAACTTGAGAGATTGCCAGCGCATCATGGTCGTCGTAAAAGACTGACACCGACTCAAACAGCTGTTGGGGCGGTTAAAGGTTTTTACAAAACCTACTGCCCCTCTCTGTTTTGCCACATTCTGCTTTAGTGACTCGTTTTCGTGAAGCAATTCCCTAAACGCTTGAACTAATATGCGACAAATGCTCAGTTATTCCTAGCAATCAAATAACCCCAAACAGTCACACTACCCAGCACAATCATCCCGCCGGTAATCGCCAGGACGGATGGAACTTCCTTGTGCACAAGAAACACCCAAACCGGGCTTAAAATCGGCTCAAGTGTAGTAATCAGCACGGCATCAATTGCTCGCACCTGCTTTATCGCCTCGCAATACAAAATAAATGGGATCGAAAGTCCGAAAGAGCCGAGTAGCAAAAGGCGCGCACCCACATGTAGGTCGGAAACGCTGTTATCTATGAAAAACGCTCCGACAATAGCAATCAGGATATTACCAAGTAATACCGTTTCATGTGGTGATTCATTCTTTTGCAACCTCAAGCAAATTGTATACCAAGCCAAGGCAAAGCCGCAGATTATCCCACAGATATTTCCAATCAACCGTCCCCCGTCTAAGCGATCCATGAAAAATAGCGATGTTCCGAACAAGACAATTGCTCCGAGTAGATAGTCGCGCAGCTTTAAATATTCTCCTAAATATCTGCCGCCAAATAGCGCCAAAAAAACTGGCGCAGTGCACTGGAGTAAAACTGCATTAGCAGTTGTTGTCATGTAATTTGCGGTAATAAAACAGCTGATATTTAACGCATACGCCACAGCGCCAAAGATCTGCGCCTTTGACCAGTTAAAGCTGAGTTTCCGTCTTGCAAAAATACGTAGATAGAGTGCCTGAACAACAACTGCAATCATACTTGCGATTCCGGCAATTCCAAGTGGATGGAGTGGCAACCCTTTGACAAACACACCAATCACGCTCCACATTAGAGCTGCGATAATAAGTTGCAAGACTGGAAATGCGGCTGAAGGCATCTTGAATTCTTAACATCGTCTGCGGAGATAAGCTATCTCTGATAGTTGTTCTTTGCCGACAAAAAAGGGAGAGGGTGCTCTTGGCATAACAACCTAAGAAGAAACCTCTCCATCAATGCTTATGAAATCTTAAAAACGAGCGCTTTCTTCGCTACCCCTACAAGGATGCCCTTCGCATTGCGTTCGACAAGCACTGGGCTGTCGGTCTGAATTTGCAGATGTCCATTGTGCAATTCAATTGTGACCGAATGGCCATGCATATGTTTTGTAGTTTTTCCTTCTGACGCTACGACCTTTATAGGCGGCTTATTTATTGCCAGAGCCCCGTCTTTGACAAGGTTGAATGTAAATGTCCATGCTTACCAAGCTGGACTGCAAGAGTGATCCCATTTTTCGTGTGTGGCATTAATTATCCTCCATGCGCACAAGTTGTGCCTAGAAACAATATCTCTAGGCACAACTTAGCGAAGGACAAATGAGCAAAATAAAACCTGTTAACCCTCTCTACCCAGAAATTTAAATAGCAGCATAGACATTACGATTCAAGAGGAGTATTATGCGATTAGCAGAAGAAGAGAGTCTGATGAATCAAAAAGTCTCAAATTTAGTTTCGCGACTAGATCATTTAAGCCGCCGCGCCTCGCTTGGCGAGCTTGGCCAGTTACTCGCTTCTGAAAACATCACGCTACATGACATCAGCGATTACTACATTTTTAATGATATCCACTATCAAAGAAACAAAGTCTCAGGATCAGAGTGGTATGACCTCTACGTAATGTGCTGGAAACCAGGACAAAACTCTGCAATTCATGATCATTTAGGATCGAGCTGCGCCTTTAAGATCTTGCAGGGCATGGCAACAGAATATCTCTATGAATGTGTCGACTGCGAGCATAACTACGTCCAGCAGGCAGGAATTCAAACTTATAGCCCTGGCTTAGTTTGTGAGGCTCAAGATGGGGATATCCATAAAATCGTGAACGGCAGCACAATTGAGCCATTAGTCACCATGCACCTTTACTCCCCACCACTTACAATGAACGTCTATGAACCTGCTCCTCAAAAAGTAGTGGTCAATTCTTAAACTTTTTCCTAGAACACCTTCATGTTCAAGAAAGAAAATTTACCAGGCCTACTATTATTATTTTCTACTGCATTTCTCGCCCAATATTTATCAGCACTCTACGACGTGCACGGGAAACACCCGATTGAAGCCTCAGCAGTCGCGATTGTACTAGGAATCCTAGGTCGCAATCTTCTCAGTTTACCAAAGACATTGACTCAGGGCTTAAAGTCCGGTGATGCAGCACTTGCTGCTGGGATTGTGTTTTTAGGCGCAAGTCTAAATTTAAAGCAAGTCATCGCTCAAGGCCCACTCATTTTAGGCATTATTCTAATCACGATGCTTGTGAGTTTTTTTGCAATTTATTTTCTCAGTAGAAAATTTTCTCTTTCAAGTAATTTATCTTTACTACTTGCTGCAGGAACAACAATTTGCGGCACCTCAGCAATTGCTGTTACAGCGCCACTAATTAAAGCCAAGGATTCCGAAACGAGTTACGCAGTAGGAGTCGTTGCACTTTGCGGGCTAATTGCAATTTTTCTTTATCCATTTTTGGGACATTTTGTTGCAGCAAGCGACTTACAATTTGGAATTTTTGCGGGCACTGCAATTCATTCTACCCCACAAGTCGTCGGAGCAGGTTACATTTATTCAGATCTTGCAGGACAGACTGCGACCACAGTAAAATTAGTGCGTAATTGTTTTATGGCGCCAATGGCTTTTCTGATTGCTTTTTTAGCAGCAAAATCAAGTTCTGAAGCAGCTGGACCAAAACTTACGCGGGCTCAGGTTTTACGCGCATTCCCTTGGTTTTTATTTGGTTATTTTATTTTGGCTGGTATCAATTCGCTAGGCTATATTCCCGCAAAGCTTTCTGCTCAATTATCAGATCTGGGGAAATTTTTGATTATTGTCGGCATGGCAGGTGTCGGTTTCTTAAGCGATCTGCGGTCGATTAGTAGCGTTGGCTATAATCCTCTGATTGTCGGTTGCCTTGGATCACTCATCGTCGCACTTGTGAGCAGTATCGCGATTGCTTGCTTAGTATAGTCGCTGGCTGATTTTAACCTTTTCGCGCATTTTTCTTGCGCGGAGCAACTTCAATTTCATCATCAAAAACTTCATCGTTAATGGTGTAGGGGTCGTCAGGAGCATGCACAATCCGCAGCTGCGCAGATTTACTTGGTTTTCTCTGCTCAATCGCATGAGGCAGTGAACGGTTGAGGAAGAATTGCGAGATACGGACTAAAATCATACCAAGCAGTAATAAAAGTGGGATACGCACTAACCAAGGTGCCCAGTTCGGTTCAGCATGCTGTGGCTTGCCAGTATATGTCAGTGACGTGCCAGAAGTAGCTGCTTGTGTCTCAACCGACGGTGCTCCCTGTGAGGTCCTCAGTAGTTCTTCAACCATTGTCTGTTCGGGCAAACCATCAACAAAAGTTCTAGAATCATTCAAGTAGAGAATCGCGTTTGCTGGATCGCTACGATCGAGCGCATCAATTGAGCCGATCACATATACCTGAGCCAAGGTTTTCTTCAGTTCTGGGAAATTTTCAGCATAGCGGCGTAAAAACCCACTTGACTGTTCAGCATCTAGAATTTCTTGGCGTAGCGCAACGCTGGCACGAGTTGCAACGAACAAGCCAAAGTGCTGCAACTCAGCAATAAATTCACTCGCTGCATAGCGCGGCTCTACGCTATTGATCAGTGGCAAGAGTAAACTTACTTCGGCACGATTAGCCGCAACGAACTGAGCGACAAGACGACTGCGTTCAGTCTCAAATTGGCGGCGGAAAATCGGGTCCTGTAGAGTGCGATTACTTAAAAAGGCACGCCCAGGCAATGCTTTTTCCACGCGATTCTTCATCACCTCTTCAGCACGATCAATCAAATCATTTAGATACACTTCTTCCTTAAAGACCATACCTTGGGTTGTAGTGTGATAAAGTCCACTTAGTAAGTGTGCTGTGGTCTCTAGAAAAATTCCCAATGGTTTATTGACTAGCAACACGTCATCAACGAAGGCGCGCGCTTCGGATGGTTCACGACGGGTTTCGTTACGCCAATCTTCCCAATCGTAGGAATTAAATTTGGTGAGCATTGTGTTTAGTGCCGTAGTCTTTAATGCAGGCAGTATTTTAGTTTCGTAATCTTGATGTTGATCGAGTTGGGAGGTTTTAATTGCAGCTAACGCAGTAGGACTAGCTGATTCAATCGCGCGCTGGAGCTGAGTAATTCTTTGAGCACTCATAGTTGCAGCTGAGGAAGTTGACGAATAACTCGCGCGGCTTTTTTCTAATTTTTTATTTTGTTTGACGTCCGGATTTGAAGTTTGAATGTGGAAGCCTGTTACAGCAGGCTGATCACCAGCTACCTGTTCTACTGTGCGGATTCCGGTACCAAGAAAATAATTAGCAATTCCTGAGAATGTAAAAAGTACAGCTAAGGTGCTTCCAGCTATAAAAAGGGCAATATTTCGCACGATTGGGTTCACAATAAGCTACCTAGGTTCTAGACGTGCTGGATAATATAAAAAACTATAGAATTAGTCAATTTTAGGACTTTGGTCTTTTTATGCGCATTCCAAATCTATTTAATTATTCTAAAGAGTTATACATGCATAAGCTAAGTGACTAAAAATAACCCTGTAATTTTCTCATACCCATTCTTTGCCCCTACCTTCAGTGCAAAAGTAACCCCGTACCGTCAAAGTAACCCCGTACCGTCAAAGTAAAAGTAACCCCGTACCGTCAAAGTAACCCCGTACCGTCAAAGTATCATTATCATTCTTCTCTTTAAGCCCCGTATCTTTCTTCAGGCTGCATCTATCTGACCTTATATCTTTAATTCAGAAAGTCGTCTGAAAGTAACCCCGTACCGTCAAATCAAAATAAAAAAGCCGGGGCAGAAGCTGCTCCCGGCTTTTCAGCGAAATATAGCTAAAAAACTATAATACTGCTTCTTTCATTGCCTTATTAGGCGTGAAAGCAACTTTCTTACGCGCAGGAATGTGGATTGTTTCCTGAGTCATTGGGTTGCGGCCCATACGAGCTTTTGTTCTACGTACTTGCATCTTTCCAAGTCCAGGAAGTGCGACTTTGTAGCCATTTTTCAAATTACTTTGAAGCATAGTCATAAAGCCTTCGTAAAAATTCTTAGCTTCTTTACGAGTTGCAAATCCGCAAAATCCACGAACTGATTCATAGAACTCAGCTTGTGTATATTGAGTGCGATTCTTCGGCGCCATCAAAGTTGGATTCTTTGGCGGAGTTGGAACGTGCTTTTTAGGCTCAGCTTTAACAACCACTTTCTTTGTCATTGTTTTGCTTGTTTTCTTCGCAGTCATCTTTTTCATTGGCTTCTTAACCATTTTCTTTGTTGTTTTTTTCATGTTTCTAATGCTACCTCGGTAAAATGTTTGAAAAACATGTCCTTCTGGTAACGCTAAGTGCGTTTCTGGTCAAGAGGAAAGTAGCAAAAAAAGCTTAAAAAATCGCATTTTTCTAAATTATTTACAAAGGTCTAAAAACACCTCTGCATACGCAGTAGTGATTTTTGCCCAGTCGAACTCCGCTTTAGCCCGCTTAAATGCTTGTTTTTCCAGGGTTTCGTGCAGATCGTGATTTGAAATGACACGATCTAGCGCAATCGCCAGATCGGTGACTGAATTTTTCGCATAGTAAAGTCCTGCGTTCCCAAGGACTTCACGGTGCTCTGGTACATCATTAGCAATAATGCATTTTCCAAAACCCATAGCTTCAATGAGTGCTGGATGGGCTCCTCCAACCTCAGTTGCCTGAATATAGGCATAAGCCCCTGTTTGCAGTGCAAAATAATCAGCCTCAAATTTATATCCTAAAAATACCACCTGGGAGCATGCTTCGGCCTTAACTTGTTCAATGTATTCTTTGGAATATGGAGCATCGCCTACAACTACGAGAGGCATTTTTTTTCGGATCGAAAGTGCCAGTTCATTATAAGCTCGCACTACAACAAGGGCATTATTCTCGGGTTCAAGTCTACTTACATACAGCAAATAATGTCCGGCACTCAGTTGATATTCAGCTAGCACGTGCGAGTCGATTGAGGGATTACGATCGCGAAATCCGTATCGAATTACACTTGACTGCGAGCGATATTTTTTTGCGTAATAATCTTGGATTACATAGGCGTCAGCAATAATTCTATTCGCAAACAGGCATGAGCAAATCTCACCCAAGCGATACCAAAGGCGCCCGAAGACATTCCATTTCGCGCGCTTGCGTTCGACACCATCAACATTAACTACGCAGGGAATTCTCCTGATTTTTAAGATCCAAGCCAAAGG